>CALMFL010000328.1 GCA_937862595.1 uncultured Fidelibacterota bacterium | reverse complement strand
CGCGTGAACGGCGTGCGCGGCCCCATGGACGACATCGTCATCCAGCCCGAGTACCGCGGCATCCGCTTTTTCCAGGACCGTTCCGATCCGCGGCCAGCCGCCGCTTGGGACGACGCAGCCGCAGGGGACGAGCGATCCGCGGTTGTTCCCTGAAAAGAAGATCGAAATGTCCAGAGCCCAGGCGGCATGAAAGCACAGGAAAATGATGGTCAGCAATACGGTTTTTTTCACGTTCGCACTCCCTGAAATTATCAAAAAAAGCACCTGACTAAACTTGCATATAATTAGCGGATAATTCAAACGGAATTTTACGTGAAAATTTAAGAATGTCTTTACGTCGTAATCCTTTGTATATAAACGAAATAGCGCCTATATTACGGCTCTTATATTCCGGATTCTTAATATAGAGTAATCACTGGGTTAATTATCGTTCTAGCAGGATAAAATCCTTGGTTAATCATGATTTCATGGGTAATTTTTCAGCGTTGAGAGAGAGGAAAGCTAATGAGAACACCAAGAATTTTAATAACGATCCTGAGCCTGGTGATATCGGTTTATTCCTATGCCGGCGTTATTTATGTCGACAAAGACATGAGCGACGGTTTCTGGCAGGGGAGTTATACCGACCTGTCCGACGCCATTGCCGCTGCGCAATCCGGCGACGAGATCTGGGTTGCGTCGGGGACCTACACGCCCGGCTACAGCCGGGAAGACAGTTTCAGTTTGAAAGAAGGCGTAAAGATTTACGGCGGATTCTACGGCGGTGAAATGAACCGCTCCGACCGGGATGTCCGCCGGAATGCGACCGTACTCAGCGGAGACATCGGGATCACGGGCGACAGAAGCGATAACAGCTATCATGTCATATCCCATCGCGGGGCCCTGACGGCGGCGGCTGTCCTTGACGGATTTGTCATCCGCGACGGAAATGCCGATAACGGGACCGGCGGCGGCGGCATGCTGCTTGAGAACGGCGCATCGCCCCGGATCGCGAACTGCCGCTTCGTGAACAACACGACGACGGCCGGCGGCGGTGCGATCCATTTGAGTAACGGCCCCCTGATCGAAGCCTGCCTGTTCGAATCGAACAGCGCCGCCTACGGCGGTGCGATCTGTTCGCCCGAGGACCGTACGCAGAACGGCGATGCAAGTATTTCCCGGTCCACCTTTGTTTTGAATACGGCGCTTTCCGGATCCGCCCTGTTTATTGATAAACGCGAAACGGTACGTATCGACAGCAGCATCTTCTGGCTGAACATGAACGGATCGGGAACGGTCAACACCTTTTCCCTGAACACGACGGGCGGAAGCGCTTCGAGCGTTGATCGCAGCGCAACGGACGACAGCAGGATCTACGCATCATCCGTTTCTAATATCATCTATTACACGAGCAGTGAAGCGGACGGTCCCTTTGTCAACACCGCCGATTACCGCATTGACAACAATCACGGCATCCCGCGGGATTACGGCTGGTATTATACCCCGACCCCCCTGGTGCTCAATATAAAAATATTTCTTGAGGGCGCTTTTTAAGAACGGATCTGAAAAAGCATAGATCTCTCTCAATAGGGGCTCGCCGGCAGGCGGGCCCTTGAGCTATTATGCCGTTTTTATAGCGGAACATAAATGAATAAATGATTAAAAAATAGTTTGCAAGCGGTAAATAATTGAGTAAATTAATAAAAATAAAATTCAAGGAGCCGGGGATGAGCAGGTTATTAAGATCATTCCTCTTTATAAATCTATTTTTGGCGGGACCTTTATTTTCAGCTATTTATTACGTTGAGCCCGACACCGTTGGTGCGGATTGGTACG
>CALMFL010000327.1 GCA_937862595.1 uncultured Fidelibacterota bacterium | reverse complement strand
TAACATAATGTTTCCTTTATGTTTGGTTTACATTTTATCAAGAGTGAATTATAAGAAATATTTTGCAGGTTTCAAAGAAAATCAGGACGAAGAAGACAGAAGACAGAAGACGGTAGACAGTAGACGGAAGTCAGAAGATTTACTTTACCGACTACATGCTGGGCATCATTGATGTTAATACAGCGCCTTATAAGCCCGTATGAAATAAAATACCGGGTGACAAAAATGTAAATTATGGCTATTAGTGTTAACTATGTCCTGACACACATCTCACGTCTTACGTTTTACGTCTTACGTCTTCTGACTTCTGTTCATACGCATCAATGATCTTTTTCACCAGGGGATGCCGCACCACGTCCACGGTGGTCAGCTTGCAGATGGCGATGCCGTCGATGCCGCTGAGAATATCGATGGCGGTGCAAAGGCCGGAACGCTGGTTGTTCGGCAGGTCGATCTGGGTGATGTCGCCGGTAATGATGGCCCTGGAGTTCACGCCCATACGGGTAAGGAACATCTTCATTTGCAGATCGGTCGTGTTCTGGGCTTCATCCAGGATCAGGTAGGCGTTGTCCAGGGTGCGTCCGCGCATGTAGGCAAGGGGGACGATCTCAACGACATGCTGCTCCAGATACGCCTTGAACTTCTCCGCGGGGATCATGCTGCGCAGCGCATCGTACAGGGGCGCCAGATAGGGGTCGATCTTTTCCTTCATGTCGCCCGGAAGGAATCCGAGCCGTTCGCCGGCTTCCACGGCGGGACGGGTCAGGACGATCCGGGCCACTTCGTGGTTTTTCAGCGCGGCGACGGCAACGGCAACGGCCTGATAGGTCTTGCCCGTTCCGGCCGGCCCGATGGCAAAGGTGATGTCGTTTGCCAGGCTGGCGCGGTAATAGTCTTCCTGGCCTTCCGTGCGTGGCTTGATGATGCCCTTGTGGGTAAAAAGAATGATGGAATCGTCGGGACCCGAATAGATCTTTTCGTGCTGGTCGGTTTCCATGTTGATCACGGTGCGGACATCGGTGGGGTCAAGGGCGCCGCGCTTGGGGATCAGGTGGATCAGCTCGTCCAGAACCTGCTGTATCTGTTCGACGACCTCAAAGGGACCCTCGATGATCAGGCGCTCTCCCCGCGCCGTGATCGTGGCATT
>CALMFL010000326.1 GCA_937862595.1 uncultured Fidelibacterota bacterium | reverse complement strand
TCCTTGCGTAAAAGCTGTTTTCTTGCGGGGGTCCAGAACGATTCCGAAAGCGAATCATTTACCAGTTCAAGGACCTTGTTCTTCATCCGTTCATTCCGCACATGCTGCCAGTTGTCATGTTCCTGAAGCATCCGTTTGAATCGTTCAAGCGCGTCAAGAACTTCATTTATTCCGTGATTCAAAGTTGCAACGGTTTTAATGACGGGTTGTTCCCAGGGTAATGAAGAATATTGACTGCGCATGCCCACCAGCGACTGCAGGTTCACGACCATGGCCTCGACGCCGTGCCGGTCGGCTTTGTTCACAATAAAGATATCCGTGATCTCCATAATGCCCGATTTCATCGCCTGGATATCATCCCCCGACTCCGGCACAAGGACCGTCATGGTGACATCTGCGGCCTGGGCGATATCCAGTTCGATCTGTCCGACGCCGACCGTTTCGATCAGAACGACATCATAGCCGTGGCCGTCGAGAATGTCGCACACGTCGTGCGTTTTCATGCTGAGGCCGCCCATGCTTCCCCGCGTCGCCATCGAACGGATGTAAATGTTGTTCCGGGAACTGAGCTCGTTCATCCGGATCCGGTCGCCCAGGATCGCGCCCCCGGTGAAGGGGGAGGAGGGGTCGACGGAAATGACGGCGGTTTTTTTGCCCGCGTCGCTGAAAGCGGTGGCCAGGCAATTCACAAGCGTACTTTTTCCGGCGCCGGGAGGACCGGTGACCCCGATCCGGTAAGCATATTTTCCCGATTTCCATGCCGCATCCAGGAGGGCTTCCGCCTGGGGAGAATTGTTTTCAACCAGACTGATGTCGCGCGCCAGCTGTTTTATTTCAGCGGCATGTTCATTCATCTATGATCTCACAATCGAAGGTGATCTCAACGGAGTTTCTCAGCATGGCGGCAACGGAGCAATATTTTTCATGACTCAGTTCGGCGGCATGCTCCAGGTCGCGCAAGGCTTTCTCGCCGCCCGTGGAATAGAGGGTAAAATGAATATGAATGTGCGTAAACGATTTCGGGTGTTCGTCCCGACGTTCTCCCTTTATGTCCATCTCAAGATGGGTGAAGGGGGTGCGTTTTTTCTTCAGGATCGATAAGGTGTCAAGGCCCGTGCACCCGCCCAGGGCGTCCAGGACCAGCTCCATCGGAGAGGAAGCGGCTCCGTTCCCGCCGATGTCCTGTTTGGAATCCAGCATGATCCAGTGCCCGCTTTCGCCCTTTGCGGCAAAGGTAAGGTCTCTGTTCAGGCTTTTAAGTTTTACGCTGAGGGGGTTTGCCATTCTGTACTCCTTTGTTTCGTTTGAAAATATATTAAGAAAAAAAAGTAAATACAAGTTATCCCCGTTCCTTTAAAAGGCCGGGTTAACCGTTCGGATCCGGGACGTACTTTTTTAATATTGTCGCCGATGAGATAAAAAATATTTGCATTGAACGCAAATGTTACTATATTTGACGGCTTTTTTCAATGGGTTGTCGTCCAACGGCAGGACATGCGGCTCTGGACCGTAGTATCGGGGTTCGAATCCCTGCAACCCAGCCAGAGCGGCGCGTTCGTCTAGCGGTTAGGACGCTGGCCTCTCACGTCGGTAACACGGGTTCGAGTCCCGTACGCGCTACATTGAAATCAAGCAGAATGCGCCCATAGCTCAATTGGATAGAGCGTCTGGCTACGGACCAGAAGGTTAGGGGTTCGACTCCTCTTGGGCGTACAAAGACCTGCCATCCGGTGGGTTTTTTGTTATCATGCGGTTTATGTAATCAGGAGAAAAAGGGAAATGAACGTATTCCCCAAGGAA
>CALMFL010000325.1 GCA_937862595.1 uncultured Fidelibacterota bacterium | reverse complement strand
TGACAATTTCGGCGTATACAATACAATGACCCAGAAATGGGAGCCCAACAGCGTGTGGACCATCGACGATACGGACGGAAAGAATATCCGCCCCTTCTCCTGGGAGATCGCGGATATCGACGACGACGGCGTCGATGAGATCATTTTTGCCGGAAGGACCGGCGATCTGCGCTTCGGCGTCTGTTCCGTGGACGATATTCCCGACGACGGAGCGGGCACCGAAACCTGGACCATGGAATATTCCATGCTGGACGTCGTGTACGGCGCAGACAACAAATGGGACGTTGCCGTGATCGGCAGCAACGCCTACCTCTTTGACGAGGTCAAGATATCGAAAGTATCCTGGACCGGTTCCGCGTACGCCTATTCGGAACTGTCCCCGCTTCCCGGCGGGATCACCTTTGACTGCGCCCAGGTGGCGGATGTCGATGACGACGGGACGATGGAGATCCTTGCCGGAGAATACTATTACGGCGATGCCACCCGCAACATCTGGCTCATGCAGGAACTGGATGACACCCTGGCGAAATTCCCCCTCTTCGAACTTGCCGGTGAAGACTATCTGAACGGCGGACGGATCGCCGGCGGATCCCACGGCGACATTGATGGCGACGGCAATCCGGACTTTGTGTTCGGTTCGCGGTATTCCGGACCTCCCAACGGCATGCTGGTCCGCGTCGAGTACATCGGCGGGACCGATGACGTCACCAATCCGGCCAACTGGGAACTGACCATTGCCGATACGGCCGTGGGCGACCTGGGCGCCACAACCGCCGGTATCTTCAACGTGATCGATATTGCCAACGTCGATGAGGATGAGGCCGATGAAGTCGTCTATACTTCATCCACACCTTATACCAATACCCTCGCCGAGCAGGTTTCTTTCCCGATCTACATTCTGGACAGCGGCGATTACACGACCGGCGTGCACAGCATTTTCCAGCCCGCGTCATTTGAACTGGGAAAAGCCTATCCGAATCCCTTCAACCCCGCCACGGTCATCCCCTTCACCCTGGAAGCCGCAGGAAAGGTCAGCCTGACCGTATTCAATACGAACGGCGAACGCGTTGCGACGATCATTTCCAATGCCGTGATGGAAGCCGGCCGCCACAATGTCATGTTCGACGCAAGCGATCTGACATCGGGCGTCTATTTCTATCAGCTGCGCGTGAACAATACCCTGCGTGCAGGGAAAATGGTGTTAACGAAATAGTTATTGCCTGAAATACGACGATAAAGAACCCCGGTCCGTTTGGAGCGGGGTTTTTTTATGATGCCGGATTCCCGAGCGCCCGCAGCAGATCCCTATGATGAACGCTTCGTGCAGGATTATTAAGGTGAAAACAGACAACCCTTCACCGGGCGGTGAAGGGCTGTCTTTCAGAAGGTGGTAGAGGGTATTTAGTAAATTTATCTGCGTTTGAAGAGGTTGCGGATATAGGTAGGGACGCTCAGATCGTCCTTTTTGTCATCCAGAGGGAACAAGGTATCCGCGGGCTGGAACGACAAATCGCCGAAAACCGGGATGTCTTTGTTCTGGGGTTTGGCCGCCGTGTGAGGGGTGGTGAAGATCGGCAGTTGTTCGCGTTCGGTCTCAATGGCCGCGGACTGGATCGGCGGATGAAAATCCGGGATCGCGGATTTCGGCAGTACGTCCTCATCGCGCGGTTCGCCGACATGCTTGGTGTCAAAGCCGGTCGCGATCACGGTCACCAGCATCTCATCCTGCATCGATTCGTCGATCAGGGCGCCGAAGATGACGTTGGCATGTTCGCCGGCTTCGTCGTTGATCAGGCAGGCGGCTTTCCGCACCTCGGACAATTTCATATCATGGCCGCCGGTAAAATTGATCAGCAGGCCGCGGGCGCCTTTGATGGAGTTGTTTTCCAGCAGAGGGCTGTGAATGGCGTTCTCTACGGCCCGCATCGCGCGGTCCGGACCGCTGCAGCGGCTGACGCCGATCACGGCGGGACCCTTGCGGTTGATGATGGTCTTCACATCCGCAAAATCCAGATTGATCAGCCCGCGCTTGGTAATAAGGTCCGAAATACCCGCCGTTCCCTGGTTGAGGATAGAATCGGCGATGCTGAACGCTTCTTCGAAATTGGTTTCATCGTCGACGATGTCGGTCAGTTTTTCGTTGGGGACCACGATCAGCGTGTCCACGTGTTCGCGAAGGCGCTCTATCCCTTCTTCTGCGCGTTTCATGCGCAGATGCCCTTCAAAGGCGAAGGGTTTGGTCACAAAGCCCACGGTCAGCGCGCCGGAGTTCTTTGCGATCTCGGCGATGACCGGCGCGGCTCCGGTCCCGGTGCCGCCGCCCATTCCGGCCGTGATAAAGATCATGTCCGTATCGCGGACAATATCCTCGAGCCGGTCCTTGCTCTCAATCGCCGCATGATACCCGATCTTGGCGTCCGCGCCGGCGCCCAGACCGCGCGTCAGGCTGGCCCCGATCTGGATCTTGGTAGGGGCGGGGTTGTCGTTCAGCGCCTGGGCATCCGTGTTCACGGCGATAAAATCCACATCCGTAAGGTTCTCCTTGATCATGCGCTGTATGGCATTGCCGCCGGCGCCTCCGACTCCGATCACCTTGATTCTTGCTCTTTGCTCTTTTAATCCGTCATATTCGATCAACATGGGATCCTCCCTTTTGTTATTATTTTGTTTTTAGAAAAATTCCGATAAACGTTCTTTGATCTTGTTCCACAGGGTCATTTTATTCTGGCCCGACGGGAATTTCGGTTTCAGGTTCCGCTTGTTCGCGGAATGCAGCAGTCCGATCGCCGTCGCAAAATCCGGGGTATAGTCCTCTTTTTCCAACCCGTTCAGGTGAATGGGGAAGCCCACCTGGCAGTTCATGCCGAAGGTTTCCTCAGCCAGCTGGTCAATGCCGCGTAGCAGGGCGCCGCCGCCGGTCAGCACGACCCCGGCATTCAGCTGGTAGCCTTTGATATGGTCGCGCGCGAAACCGAAGATCTCCCGGATGCGGGCTTCGATGAATTCGGATAACTGCACCGAATTGATCGCGATATCGGTCCTGCCGTTCACCGGCTTGATATAAAATTCTTTGGCGCCCTCGGTCTTGGCGAGCTTTGCAGTGGCCCAGCCGTAATGTTTTTTGATACGTTCGGCTTCGAGAAAGGAGGTCTGGACCAGGGACGCGATATCCCGGGTAATGATCTCGCCGCCGAATCCCACGATATTCGTGCTGATCAGGTGTCCGTTCCGGAAAATGGTGATGTCGGTCGTGCCGCCGCCGATGTCGATCAGGCAGACGCCGAGATCTTTCTGGTCGTAGGTCAGCACCGCTTCCGCCGAAGCCAGGGGCTCCAGCACGATGTCGTTGACGTTCAGCCCGGTCTTCTGAACGCAATTGATCAGGTCCCGGGCATTGTTGATCGCCGCCGTGATCACGTGGGCTTTCAGGGTCAGTTTGTTCCCGGACATGCCGATCGGGTTCTTCACCATGACCTGATCGTTGATGATGTATTCCTGGGGGATCACGTGAATGATCTCCCGGTCAATGCCGATGTTGATGTTGCGGATCGATTCTTCAAGGCGCACCATGTCCTTTTCATCGATGATGTTGACCCGCTTGGTGTTGTCGGGACGGTTGATGGAGATCGCGTGTTCGGTATCCATGCTGCGGATATGGTCTCCGGCGATCCCGACGGTCACACCGCTGATCTTGTCGATCCCCGCCTTGTTCAGCGCCTCGGATACCGCCGCTTCGATGGATGCGCGCGTCTGGTCAATATCGATGACCACGCCGCCGCGCATGCCCGATGAGGGAACCTTTCCGATGCCGCGGATGCTGTATTCGGAGACGCTTCTGTCGTACTCCCCCACGATCGCGCATATCTTGGTGGTCCCGATATCCAGCGCACTTAAAATGATCTTCTCGCTCATAGCTGTGCTCATAGTTTAATCCCGTACAATTACTTGACCGTTGAAGCGCAAACTGACATACTTGTAACGACGCATGTCAATCGCGTCGTCCTGCATTTTTGTAATAAAGGCGTGAAGGATATCCATGTTCTTTTCCAGATTGTCCTTGCCCAGGTATACCGGCGGATACTCCCGGCTTTTTTGTATGATCCATCCCTTGTCCTCCGACCAGGTGATGTGATTGCAGTAAGAGACGACCTCCTCGCTGAACTGCCGGACATAGTTCACGAAACGGATCGCGTGCCGGATGTCCGGGTGCCAGGTCGCTTTTCCGATCTCGAAGGCCAGATCGGGATCGACGCCCGTAATGACGGGCATGGATTCAAGCGGGTAGCTTTCGGGAAGCGGCAGGATCGTAGCGAAAGCGTCCAGGGCGTATTGTTCGCGCAGATTGATCAGGACGATGGGCTGGCGCTCGATAATGTCGATACGGATGACGTCGGGGAATTGGCGGCTGATCGAAGCGTTATGGATATAGGGCTCATTGATTAGACGGCGTATGCCCTCCGAGAGGTCCAGGTCGAACATTTTCGCCCCGCGCTTGATCCCGCTTGTCCGCGTCACCTGCTTTTCCGAAAGTTCGCGATGCCCGTGCACGATGATCCGCTTGACCGTAAAGACCTGCTGATAATTGCAGTATATCAGGGACAGGACGATCAGCAGCAGAACCACGGCCGCGTTCAGGATCGTGTGCAGGAAAGGGGTCTTATTTTCTTGTTCACTGTGCATGATATTCCTTAAACAGCATGTCGGACAATTTCCAGATATCGCCGGCGCCAAGCGTGATCACGATATCATCCTGACGGATATCCTTCAGGAGCAGGGGAGGGACGTCGCTCATCTCCCGGACGCAGACCGCTTCACGATAGCCGTTCGCGTTCATGAGCTTCAGGATCATGCCGCTGTCTACGCCCCGGATCGGTTTTTCCCGTGCGGGATAGATGTCCACCAGGTATACCTTGTCGGCGAGGGCGAGCGAACGGGCGAAGCCTTCGGCAAAATCCCGGGTCCGTGAAAAGAGATGCGGCTGAAAAACGGCCGTGATCCGCCGCGTCGGGTACATGACCCGCAGTGCGGTCAGGGTCGCCGTGATCTCGGTGGGGTGATGGGCGTAATCGTCGTAGAACAGCACATCCTGCTGCTGATGGCGGAGTTCGCCCCGCCGTTCCACGCCGCCGTAGGCCTGAATGCCCTTCGCGGCGTCCTTCATGTCCAAATGCAGCAGATACGCGGTGACCAGCGCCGCGCTTGCGTTCAGCACGTTGTGCAGGCCGACCTGGACGATCCGGTAGTCCCCGATGATCTCGTTCCGGTGCCGGAGGGTGAATTCCGATCCGTTGATAAATGAAATGTTTTCGATATGAAAATCCGCGTAGGGGTGCGTACCGTAGGTTGCGACGGGACGGTCGATATAGGGGAGCAGGCTGCGGGCTTCGGCGTCGTCGTGACAGAGGATGACGGAGCCGTTCTCCGGAACGCTGTTGGCGTATTCGAGGAAGGAGCTTTTCATGTCCTCCAGGTCGCGGTAGATATCCAGATGGTCAGCATCCACGTTGGTGATGACGGCCAGGGTGGGCGGGAGCGCCAGAAAGGTCCGGTCGAACTCGTCCGCTTCAAAGATCACGTGGGTCTTTGAGTCAAGGCGCGCGTTGGTGTTCAGGTTCTTGATGATCCCGCCGATGAAGAGCGAGGGATGCGATCCGCAGGCTTCCAGGGTGGAGGCGATCATCGAGGAGGTCGAGGTCTTGCCGTGCGTGCCGGCGACGCCGATGCGGATCGGCCATACCGAAAGCAGCATGCCCAGGAATTCCGCCCGGCGGATCAGCTTGATCCCCTGGCGTTTCGCCTGCTTGAATTCGGGGTTGTCCGCCTTGATCGCCGAGGAATACACGACGACGTCGGGCGCGGCGATATGTTCGCCCAGATGGCCGATATGGATCACGGCGCCGAGGGACTGAAGATGTTCCGTGATGCTGGATTCGGTGGAATCGGACCCGCTGACATGGAAACCGAGCTGCAGCAGCACCTCCGCGATACCGCTCATGCCGATGCCGCCGATCCCGATCATGTGGATCTTTCTGATCGAACCGAAAATGGATGTGATCCTGTTGTCTTGCATATCAGCTCCAGGCATAAAAAGATTGTAATTGGTTTATGATGCTTTTTGCGATCGTATCGGCCGCATTGTCCTCCCGCCGGGGATAGGCTTCGGACATGCGTTTCAGGTTCTCGGGGTCGCGGATCATGTCATTCAGGTGCGAATTGATGGGGAAATCCGGAAATTCGCGTTCTTCAACGATCACGGCGCAGCCCAGCGCTTCCAGGGCTTTCGCGTTATGGTACTGGTGGTTGCCGGCGGCCGTCGGGAGGGGAATGAGGATGGCGGGGATCCGCATCTCTTCGATCTCGGCAAGCGTCAGCGCCCCGGCGCGCGAGATCACCATATCCGCCGATGAATAGGCCGCGGACATATCTTCAATGAAGCTCTTCAGGTGAATTGACTTGTGTTCGCCATGCTGATGCTGCAGCATGTCAAACGAGGTGGCTCCCGTCTGCCATAACACCTGAATATCGTACTTCACGATCCAGGATTCGATGCGCTTGGCGATGTAGTTGTTGATATTCAGGGAACCCTGGCTGCCGCCGAAAATGAAGATCGTGAATTTATCGGGGTCCAGGCCCATCCGTTCGCGGGCTTCGCGCGTATCGATGCGAATGATCTGGCTGCGGATGGGATTCCCGCTGCGGATGAACAGCACGTCGTGCTTAATATGTTCTTTCACCTCGTCATAGGCATAGAAAAAGCCCATCGCGTGCTTTGCGAGCATGCGGCTGGTGACCCCCGGGAACGCGTTCTGCTCCTGAACGAAGAGCGGGATGCGCCGCTGCCGGGAAACCATGCCCGGGATCCCCGAAACGTAGCCGCCGGTCGCAATGGTCGCAACCGGGTCCGTTTTACGGTACAGGGCGTGCACCTTGATCAGGGAATACAGTAGGCGGAAGGGAAGAAGAATGTTCTGGATCACAGAGCGGAGCGAAAGATAGCGGGAGAATCCTTTTACCGGGATCAGCGTGTGCGGATAGGCCCCGGCAGGCGCCAGGCGGCGTTCGATGCCGTAGCGGGAACCGATATAATGGCAGGTGATGCGCATCGATCCCGGCAGGGAGGCGGCATAGCGCACGATCGCGTCCGCAATGGCGATCGCGGGGTAATAATGACCGCCGGTGCCGCCGCCGGTGATCACGAGGGTCATTTTCCGTTTAGAGCTCATGTAAAAACTCAGCTTGTTTTTGCAGTGAATGCTGCGATTGTTTTATGATGTTCAGGCAAATGCCGATCAGGGCGAGGTTGATCAGCAATTGCGTGCCGCTTTTGCTGATGAAGGGCATGGGAAGCCCCGTTACGGGACCGATCCCCACACAGACCGCCGCATTGATCAGCGCGTAGAACATGATCGAAAAGGCGGTGGCGAACAGGATGGTCTTTCCGAAGGGATCCTCCACGTGCCGCGCCAGCCGCAGCATGGAAATGAACAGTATGACAAAACCGAGAAGGATCAGGGAGGTCGTAATGAATCCCAGTTCTTCCCCGGCGATCGAAAAAATAAAATCCGTATGAGCTTCGGGAAGAAAGAGGTTCTTGCCCGTGCTGTTGCCGAAACCCCGTCCGAAGAATCCGCCTCCGGAAAGGCTGATCATGGATTGGCGGATCTGGTAATTCCCGTTGGTGATGTCTTCAGGGTTCAAAAACGCCAGAATGCGGGCGCGGCGGTAGGGCGAGAACCAGACAAAGGCGCTTGCCGCAACGGCGAAGACCATGGAAATACTCCCCAGCTGAAGCTTGGAGGCGCCGGAGATATACAGTACGACCGC
>CALMFL010000324.1 GCA_937862595.1 uncultured Fidelibacterota bacterium | reverse complement strand
ACATGATCGCCTACCTCGGCTTTCCGCTGAACTGGCCCGACGGCGAGGTGTTCGGAACCGTTTGCCTGCTGGACAATAAAGAAAACGTTTACGAAAGAGAAACGTCCGCACTTTTCGAAAAAATCAAGGACATTATTGAATCGGACCTTGAAAAGCTGCTGGACGAAATCTTTGTTCAAAGGACCAACAAGAAATTGACGGAACGCGTCAAAGAGCTCACCTGTCTGTTCGCGCTCGCTCACCTGAAAGAAAAACCCGGTCTGAGCGAAGATGACTTTCTTCAAGCTGCCGTTGAACTGATACCTCCCGCTTTCCAGTATCCAAAAAGTATGTGTGCCCGCATTCGTATCGGTGAAAAGAACTTCATGACAGAGAACTTCAAGGAAACAGACTGGAAATTAGGTGCCCTTATTTCTGTCGAAAAAAAGGATGCGGGGTGTATCGATGTCTGCTATCTAAAGGAAACGCCCCCGGAGGACGAGGGTCCCTTTCTGAAAGAGGAACGGGAACTGCTTAACAATCTTGCCATCAATATCGGACTTTATATTGAGCGCAAAACGGCGGAAAACGCCGTAAGGCGCGGCAAGGAAAATCTTCGCATTACGCTGAATTCCATCGGGGACGCGGTCATTGCGACCGATACGGAGGGGCGGATCACGGGAATGAACCCGGTCGCGGAAGACCTGACCGGCTGGAAATTCGAAGAAGCCCAAGGATCGCTTCTCGAAGAGGTTTTCAATATCATTCATGCCGGCACCGGCGAACGCGTTGTCAACCCGGTTGACAAGGTTCTGAAGACCGGAAAAATAGCGGGACTGGCCAATCATACCAAACTCATTTCCAAAGACGGCAGCGAATACCAGATCGACGATTCGGGCGCGCCCATCCGGGATGAAGACAAAAATATTACCGGCGTGGTCCTGGTCTTCCGGGACATCAGCGAAAGCTACCGGATGCGCGAAGAACTGAAAGAAAGCGAGAGCCGCTTTCGCGAGCTGTTCGAGAACATGAGCAGCTGCGTCGCCGTCTATCAGGCGGTGGAAAAGGGAAGCGACTTCAAGGTGATCGGCTTCAACAAGGCCGCGGAAAAAGCCGAGAAGATCCATCGGCAAAAGGTGTTGGGGAAAAAGGTCACCGAAGCGTTCCCGGGCGTGGCCGATCTGGGCCTGTTAGACGTCTTTAAGCGTGTCTGGCGGACCGGAATTCCCGAGAAATTCCCCGTCTCGCTCTACCGGGACAATCGTGTTGCGGGCTGGCGCGAGAATTACGTCTACAAGCTTGCCTCCGGCGAGATCGTAGCGCTTTATGACGATGTTACCGACAAGAAACATACCGAAGATATGCTGGAAACCAATTATTCCCTGCTGCGCATTGCGGGCGAAAGCGCCAAATTCGGGGGCTGGAGCGTTGATCTCAGCAACAATATCTGCACCTGGTCCGATGCTGTCGCCGATATCCACGAGGTAGAAAGGGGCTATTCACCGCCCGTGGAGGACGGCATCGGCTTCTATGCCCCGGAGTGGCGGGATGCGATCAGCCGTGCCTTTCGCGAATGCGCGGAACAGGGTATCCCCTATGACGAGGAAATGGAGATCCTGACAAAGACGGAAAAAAAGAAATGGGTCCGGACCATC
>CALMFL010000323.1 GCA_937862595.1 uncultured Fidelibacterota bacterium | reverse complement strand
TCACTGATTACGGCATGTTCTGTCATGCAGTTCCTTTTGTTATATTGGGTGTTATTTTTCCTGAAAAGGGGGAAGCTGTTGATAATCTTTCCCGATCAGAACGGTCACGTCGCAGGGATAGTCCGGCAAGCGGTCGTCCAGCACGGGGTTATTGGCGATGTTCAGCTTTTCCGATATGATCCGGGACATTTTGTAATCGTTCCTGTGAATATACACAATGGTCTTTTCATAATCGAAATGGTCGGCGTTGGTGGTCTCGCTGACGTCGAATCCCTGCGTCAGGAGGTATTCGCGAAGCTTGTAGGCCACGCCGCTGACGCCGCAGCCGTTCAGGATACGGACGACGATATCCATGGACTCCTGGGTCTTTTCACCGGACAGGCGAAGGTCCGGCAGGTTCGCCGGGATCTCCACTTCGGTGAATTCGCGGATGCGGGCGGGACGGTCCACCCAGGCGGAGTAAGCAAAAAAACCTATCAGAACGATGAAGAGGATAATAACGACATTCAGGATCCGATTTAGCTGTTGCGCTTCTATGGCAGTAGCCCTCCCGGTCCCCGATAGCCGATCGAATAGGGATCGTAGTACGAACCCGGCAGATAACCGTATCCGTAGGTCGAGGGATAGCGGGCGATCCCCAGGCTCAGGCTTGAATTCTCACCCAGCTTGTACACCAGGTTCGCGTCAAAATAGAGGTCCCCCGCCGGACTGTTGATCCTCTGAAGGGCGGGATTGGACGCGTAGGCCTGCAGCTGCCAGTACAGGTTGCCGTAAAACGAGAGCCGCGAACTCAGCGGCACCGTGAATTGATTGTGATAGGTCAGGTAGGACTGGGACCCCCAGGCGGAGGCGCCCATGCTCATGGAAACGGAATGGTGCATCTGGATCTTTGACCAGTCGATGAACGCAGCCTGAGCGCGCGCATCGGAAAGGTCGTACCCGACCCCCTGCCGGGTAAAGCCGGAGATCTCATCGAGATACTGCCCCCGGAGCGGCAGGATCGCGATCAGGCATGTGATCGTGAAAAGAAGGTATCGTTTCATTGTAACGCCTTTAATTTTTCCTCGGCCTCTTTCAGCTGAGCGACCGTATTCACTCCCTGGATCTCGTCCGGATCATCCGCGACCTGCAGGGCGACGGTCTTATGGTCCTTTCGCATCAGCGGGAGCACTTCCGTCAGGTAATACTCTCCCTGGACATTGTCTGTTCCAATAAAACGCAAATAGTGAAAAAGGAGCTCCGCTTTGAACACATAGATGCCGGAGTTGATCTCCCTGATCCTGCGGATCTCGTCATCGGCGTCCTTTTCTTCCACGGAATGGGAATAATTCCCTTCCGGCGTCCTGACGATGCGGCCGTATCCGTAGGGATCCTCAAACACGGCGCTCAGGACCGTGGCGTCCGCCCCGTGCTCCCGGTGCGTCCGGATCAGCTTGCGGAGGGTCTCCGCGGTGAGAAGCGGCACATCGCCGGCCAGCACCAGGACGTCGCCGGAAAAATCTTCCAGGGACGGCTGTGCCATCATGACCGCGTGACCGGTGCCCAGCTGTTCCGCCTGGACCGCGAACACGACCCTGCGGCCGGCAAGTTCGCGTTCCACGAGTTCCTTTTTATGGCCGATCACCACAACGGTCCGTTCACTGCCGACCGCTTCCGCCTGCCGCACAACGCGCGAGACCATGGTCTCTTCCAGGACCTTGTGCAGGACCTTGGGAAGATCCGATTTCATCCGGGTGCCTTTCCCGGCGGCTAAGATGATCGTGGCAAGCGCAGAGGGCATAGGTCTCCTATTTCGAAGCAATGACCGTATTCGTTTCATCCAGGACGAGAATGACGGGCTTGTGGGCCGCGACCTCATCCGCATCGAGATCGGCGTAGGACATGATAATGACCCGGTCTCCGATGACCGCCAGGCGCGCGGCGGCGCCGTTCAGGCAAATGTTCCCGCTTCCGCGGACCCCTTTGATCACATAGGTCTCAAAGCGGATGCCGTTGTTGATGTTCACGAGCTGGACCTGTTCGTACTCGGCGATCCCCGCGGCTTCCATCAGGTCCAGGGGAATGGAAATGCTTCCGCTGTAATTGAGGTTCGCCTCGGTGATCGCGGCGCGATGGATCTTGGCATGTAAAAATCTTCTTTTCATGGTTTCCTGTGTTTTAATGCATTACGCTAAAATATGAAATAAAAGCACGTAATTCAAGATGCAAGTTAAATTTTGATCATAACGTTGTCAATGAGCCGGACGTCCCCGAAACGCGCCGCGACGGCGGCCAGGCAGGTGCCGCGGAGCTCCGTCAATTCTTCCAGCGCCGGGTAGGAACGCAGTTCAAGGTACTCGAGCTTTGCGCCCGGAACGGCGCTGATCGCAGCGCGGGCTTCCTCCAGAAGTGCTCCGGCCGGCTGGCCTTTCAGCAGTCCTTCCCGGATGCCGAACAGGCTTTGCGAGAGGATCACGGCCTTTTTCCGGTTTTCGGGCGTCAGGCGCACGTTCCGCGAACTCATGGCCAGTCCGTCCGCTTCCCGCACGATCGGTGCGACGAGGATCCGGATATCCATATTGAGGTCCGCCGCCATCTTCATGATCACGGCCGCCTGCTGGGCGTCTTTCTGCCCGAATACGGCGACGTGGGGCTTGACGATGTGGAACAGTTTCGTCACGACGGTCGAAACGCCGCGGAAATGGCCTTCCCGGCTTGCCCCGCACAGGACGCCGGTCAGATCTTCCACCTGGACCCAGGTCTGCTGTGTTCCGGGATACATTTCCTTCACGGACGGATAGAACATGAGGCCGGCGCCCCGGGACGCCGCCAGGGCTTCATCGCGGTCGATGTCGCGGGGGTAGCTCTCAAGGTCCTCATGCGGTCCGAACTGGGTGGGATTGACAAAGACCGAGACCACCACGATGTCGCTGTGTTTTTTCGCTTCGTCGATCAGGGAGAGATGCCCTTCGTGAAGGTAGCCCATGGTCGGAACAAAGCCGATGCGCTTTCCCTCCCGGCGCAGGGCCTCCGCGCGGGCCTGCATGTCCCTGACGGTCAGGATGCGTTCCATATTTAAAAGCTCTCCGTTTCGTCGGGGAAGCGTTCGTGCCGGACATCGTCGGCGTAGGCCGAAACGGCGTGCTTGACTTCCGCGGCGAGTTCGGCGTAGCGCCGGACGAATTTCGGTTTGAATTTTTCGTAGAGTCCCAGCATGTCCTGGGTCACCAGGATCTGCCCGTCCGTTGACGCGCCGGCGCCGATGCCGATGGCCGGGATCGCCAGGCGTTCGCTGATCGCTGCGGCCAGCGGCGCGGGGATCTTTTCAAGGACAAGGGAAAAAGCTCCGGCCGCTTCGAGCGCCAGGGCATCGCCGAGCAGGGTCTCCGCCTCGTCCTTCTTTTTTCCCTGGGTGGCGAACCCCCCGAACTGGTTCACGCTTTGCGGGGTCATCCCCAGATGCCCCATGACGGGAATGCCGGCGGCCACGCAGACTTTCACCTGGTCAAGGATGCGCGCGCCCCCCTCCATTTTGACGGCTTCCGCGCCGCCCTCTTTGAGCAGGCGCCCCGCGCTGCGAAGGGCGTCCTCCACGGAGACCTGATAGCTCATGAAAGGCATGTCGGCGACCAGCAGGGCGCTTTTTACCGCCCGGCGGACCGAACGGGTGTGATAGACCATCTCGTCCATGGTGACGGGTATGGTCGTATCGTGCCCTGCAAATACCATGCCGGCGCTGTCGCCGACAAGGATCACGTCGATGCCGCTTTCGTCCAGCAGGCCGGCAAACAGCGCTTCGTAGGCGGTCAGGGCGGTGATCTTTTCGCCCTTTTCCTTCATGGCCCGAAGCGTCTTAACGGTAATTTTCATTCCTTCTCCTTCCCGTGTAACACGATGATCCCGCCCCCGAGGACCTTGTCTCCGTCATAGAACACCGCGGACTGTCCGGGCGTGACCGCCTTCACCTTTTCGGCGAACAGCACGTGACAGCGTCCCGGCCCCAGGGGCTCGATGCGCGCCGGCACGTCCTTGCTCCGGTAGCGGATCCTGACCTTTGCGTCCAGGGTCTCCTGCGGCTCCGGGACCGAGATCCAGTTGATATCTTCGACAATGCAGCCCATATCCTCCATATCCAGAGCGGTCCCCAGCATGACGGTGTTGCGTTCGGGGTCGATGGCGCGCACATAGGCCGGTTACCCTGCCGACCATCCTGCCTCTGAGGACACCCGCCCTCTCAGCGCCGGGAGCCA
>CALMFL010000322.1 GCA_937862595.1 uncultured Fidelibacterota bacterium | reverse complement strand
TCAGCCGGAATGCCGTCGTCCGCGTCCTGCCCGTGAATGATCCGCCGGAATGGCGCCGCCTGTCCGAACGGACCTTTTTTGAGGACGACACCCTCGTCCTGACCAGGAAAGAAATATATCGCCTTGCCGGGGATGTGGAAACCCCTGACGAAAAACTGCACTGGACGCTGATCCCCGGACGCAATCTGCACCTTGTGGAAAGCGGGGACCGTTACAAGATCTATGCGGACCGGGACTGGTACGGACGCACCCGCATCCGGATGGTCGTCAGCGACGGGGAGCTCAGCGATACCACGCACCTGCCTATTCGCGTGATCTCGGTCAACGATCCTCCCGTTCTGTGCGATATCCCTCCGCAAAGCTGGAAAGAAGACGACACGCTGACGCTTTCCCTGAAATTCCTGCAATCCTTCGCCTCGGACGTTGAAACCCCGCCCGCCGACCTGATCTGGTTCTTTGTGGGCCACCCCGCCGTACATTTCAGGGAATCGAAAGAGGAGATCAAGCTTTTTGCGGACCGGGACTGGAACGGAAAGGCGACCGTCGGGGTAGTGGTTTACGACGGCGGACTGCGGGATACCGCCGGGATGGAGGTCAATGTCACGCCGGTCAATGACGCCCCGCGCTGGGCTGCTTTGCCCGATACCAGCATGCTGGAGGACGGAACCCTGATCCTGCCGCTGAGCTACATCCGGCAATTCGCGACCGACCCCGACAAGGGCGATCGGCTCACGGTCGATGTCAGCTTCGGGAAAAATCTCAATTATGAAGAAAAGCAGGATACCTTTATCGTCTGGCCCGAAAATGACTGGTTCGGTACGGAAACCATTACGCTGACGGCAAGCGACGGAAAACTGACAAGCAAAAAGATCTGGACCCTTCCGGTGATCGCGGTCAACGACGCCCCTTATTTCACCATGGCCCTTCCCGATTCGCTGGGCTTTTATGCGAACGGGTCCGATACGCTGATATTTAAGGACATCGTCTACGACGTCGACAATAAACTTTCCGACCTGAAATGGGACATCACGCCGGGACGGATCGTACGCTACCTGATCGATGACGCCCTCGGCGGGGTCATCTTCTTTACCGAGAATTATAAGTTCGGGAACGATGCCATTACGATCCGCGTGACGGACGGGCACGACCAGATCGTCTATTATATGCCGGTCTACGTTCACGAGGTGGACCGCTTTCTGACCGGGAATCCCGAACAGCTCGAATTGCTGCCGAACTCACCCAATCCCTTCAAGGACTATACCGATATCCGCTACAGCCTGCCCGCGGCGGGCCATGTCAGCATCCGGATCTGGAACCTGCTGGGCAAACAGATCAGGGAACTGGCGGACGGCTATCACGAACCCCGGAATTACAGCGTGCGCTGGTACGGGGAAACCGAATCGGGCATGCCCGCTCCCAGCGGCGTTTACCTCTGCAGAATGGTCGCCCTTATCGACGGGGAGCCCGTGGTCAAAATGCAGAAAATGATGCTTGTCAGATAAGAACAAACGGACAAAGAATTTTTTACGTCAGAGCCGAAATTATGACACCCGAAACCGGGCAAGCGATCAGCTTCACTTAAGAAAAGCAGAACAGACGAGGCGCGGCTTTTTCCGGTCTCATCTGCCGATACGATACGACATCTTTACGAGAAAGACATTATAGGGGATCTCTTCGCGGAGGATCCGCAGGCTTTCTGTCGGAACGATACGGTTCCCCTCCGAGATAGCTTCGTTATCCTGCGACCATACAAGAAAGATCGTTGATCCCGGACGGTATTCCCAGCGGAACACAAGGTTGGACTTGTAGGAATGGTACATAAAATCCGGATCATCGAAAGAATAATCCGCCGTGCCGTCCAGGTCTTCGTCGCAGGCGTAGGTGCCGCCGGTCAGTTCAAGTTCATCATCCAGGCGTTCAAAACGGTTTTCAAACACCGGGTTTTCACCGTCGGTGATGCGCTTGAATTCAGAGAAACGGGCACTGGAAAGATAGGGCCGTCCGCGGTATTCCAGCGAGATGTTGGGAGAAAGGTTCAGGTCAAGACCGAACTGAAGGCAGGCATAATCATGATCCAGACGGGAAAGAATGTAGCGCGGTACGCCCTTGAAACTGACGGTGCCGACATACTGAAAGACCTCGCGGGTGCGGTCCCATTCCGCATTCAGGGAAATATTTACGTTCGGGCTGATCTTCCAGTAGGTTTCGATCTCAAGAAAGTGTCCCCCGACAAGATTTTCCTTGCTTGACTGGATAACGCCGACAAATTCCG
>CALMFL010000321.1 GCA_937862595.1 uncultured Fidelibacterota bacterium | reverse complement strand
CCGCCGGAAAAAGCGTGACGTCGGTATCGAAAATACCGAGACAATCGGTATCCCCTTCTTCCGAATGACGGCACATCAGCTGCAGGCCGAGGCAGATCCCCAGAACCGGCTGTTCCAGGGAGCGGATCAAAGCATCCAGACCGCGGGACTTCAGGTACGCCATCGCCGAGGAGGCTTCGCCGACACCGGGGAAAATAACCTTTTCCGCCTTGCGGATCGTTTCGGGGTCATCCGTGACCGTGCCCGTAACGCCGAGGCGTTCCAGGGCGATCGTGACCGAGCGGATGTTCCCGGCGTTGTATTTCAGGACCGCTACCGCCATCAAAGGATCCCTTTCGTGGAGGGGAGTTCGTTCGACGTGACCTTTTTCGCCTGCTTCAGGGTGCGGGCAAAGGCTTTGAATACGCCTTCCATGACATGGTGGTCGTTCTTGCCCTTTGCCCTGATATGCAGCGTGCAGCGAAGTTCGTCGCTGAGGGACTTGAAAAAATGCCAAAACATGTCCGCGGGCATATCGCCGATGTAGTCCTTATGCAGTTTGACATCCCATTCAAAGAAGGGCCGGCCGGAAAGGTCCAGCGCCACTTCGGCGCGCGCCTCATCCATGGGCAGCATAAATCCGTAGCGCTCTATGCCGCGTTTGTCTCCCAGGGCTGTCCGGAGGGCTTCCCCGAGGACAAGCGCGGTATCTTCAATGCTGTGATGTTCGTCCACCTTCAGGTCGCCAACGGTCCGGATCATGCAATCGATCTCCGCATGCTTTGAGAACAGTTCCAGCATATGGTCGAAAAAACCGATCCCGGTTGAAATGTCGGAGTTTCCGCGGCCGTCCAGATCGATCTCGATGCGAATGTCCGTCTCGCGCGTTTTTCTGCTGACGGATGCGGTCCGGTGCACACTGAGAAGGTGATCGCGGATTTCGTTCCATGACGCGGCGCAAAGGTCCGCGTCGGGATTTTCCCCGCCGATGAAGATACCCTTGGCTCCGAGGTTCTTTGCCAGCAGCATGTCGGTGCTGCGGTCGCCGATAACGTAGGAACGCGCGAGATCATACTTCCCGTCCATGTACTGCGTCAGCAATCCGGTATTCGGTTTCCGGGTCGCTGCGTTCTCTTCTTCATAGTGACGGTCGATGAGGATCTCGGAGAAGCGTATTCCCTCGTTCCCGAGCAGTTCGAGCATCGCGTTGTGCGGTCCCCAAAATCGTTCTTCGGGGAAATCCGGACGCCCGAGGCCGTCCTGGTTGCTCACCATAACAAGTTCATAATCAGTTCGTTTAGCTATTTCAGCTAAAACAGTGATCACCCCGGGAAGGAAGCGTAATTTTTCAAAGGTATCGATACGTTCGTCCTGCGTTTCCCTGATGATCGTGCCGTCCCGGTCGATAAATAAGGCTCGTTTCATGCGTCTTCCCTTTCGCGATAATGGTTCAAGGCTTCGCAGAGCAGCGTATTTTCTTCGTGCGTGCCGACCGTGATGCGGAGGCAGCCTTCGCAGTGCAGCTGTCCGGAACGGTTCCTCACGATGATGCCCTCCCCGCTCAGGTAGCGGTATACCCTGTCGGGATCCTCGAAACGGGCCAGAAAGAAATTCGCTTCGGAGGGGAAGACTTCCTTTACAAGCGGGATCCCGATCATTGTCTCCATCAGATAGCGCCGCTCTTCCTTGATCTTCCGCACCATCTCTTCCTTTCTGCCGGGAGATCTGAGCGTTTCCAGAACGATCCGGGCGGTCACATCATTGATATTGTAGGGATATTTGATCTTGTTCAGGACGGAAACGAGCTCTTTGTTCGAAAAGGCCATTCCCAGCCGGACGCCGGCCATCCCCCAGGCCTTCGAAAAGGTCTGAATGACGACAAGATTGGGGAATTCATTGATCCGTCCTATCCAGGAGCGGGCTTCGGAAAAATCAATGTAGGCTTCGTCGATCATGACCAGGCTGTCGGTTGCGTTCAGGATCTTTTCAATATCGCCGGGGGCATAGACATTTCCGCTCGGGTTGTTGGGCGAACAGATGAAGATCAGCTTGGGTTTTTCTTTTTGAGCCGTCTCGATCACCCCTTCCGTATCCAGGGAAAAATCCTTTTTCAGGGGCACATCCAGGATGCGGACGTCGTTGATATGCGCACACACCGAATACATGCCGTAGGTCGGCGACATGATCATCAGTTTGTCCGTACCGGGAACGCAAAAGGCCCGCATCAGCAGATCGATCGCTTCATCGCTGCCGTTGCCGAGGAATACGGTCTCGGGATCCTCCAGCTGCTTATAATCGGCGATCCGTTTCCGAAGCTGTTTTTGAAGCGGGTCGGGATAACGGTTCAGGGTGTGGTCCGATGGCGAACCGAAGGCATTCTCGTTCGCATCCAAAAAGATCCGGGCCGGTCCGCTGAAATCATCGCGGGCAGACGCGTATTTTTCCATTTTCCTGATATTTTCCCTGACTAGCGAGGAAAGAGGTACTTTCATGTTAGCGTTTTCCGATCTTGTTTAAACGTTTCGTTACAGCCAGTTTATGGGCGTCAAGTCCCTCGGCGGCTGCCATATGCTCAATGGCCGGACCGATCAGGCTCAGTCCTTTCGGCGAAATTGTCTGAAATGTCACCTTTTTCAGGTAACTGTCCAGGGACACGCCGCTGTAGTTGCGGGCGAATGCGGCCGTGGGCAGGGTATGGTTGGTCCCGGAGGCGTAATCGCCGGCGGATTCCGGCGTGTATTCCCCGAGAAAGACCGAACCCGCATTGACGACCTTTTTCGAAAGTTTGTCCGCATTCTCCGTATGAAGGATCAGATGTTCGGGGGCGTAATGATTTGAGAACTCCATGCATTCATCGAGGTTTTTCAGCACCAGCAGCTTGCTGTTCTCAAGAGCTGCCTCGGCGATATCCGCCCGGCCGAGCAGGGGAAGCTGTCTGCGTATTTCGGCATGGACGCGTTCGGGAAGCCGCGGATCATCCGTTACCAGAAGGACCTGGCTGTCCGTCCCGTGTTCGGCCTGCGAAAGCAGGTCCGAGGCGATAAATTCGGGGTCTGCCTTACCGTCGGCGATCACCAGCACTTCGGAGGGACCGGCCGGCATATCGATCGCGACCTCTTCGGTCGACACCAGAAGTTTTGCGGCCGTCACGTACTGGTTGCCCGGTCCGAGGATCTTGTATACGGCCGGGACCGAGGCGGTTCCGTAGGCCATCGCGGCGATCGCCTGCGCTCCCCCGATCTTGCAGACGGTCGTCACGCCGATCTCTCTGGCAGTCCATAATATTGCGGGGTGCAGGCTGCCGTCCTTTTGCGGAGGCGAACACAGCACGATCTCCGAACATCCTGCCAGTACGGCCGGCACCGCCAGCATCACAACGCTGGAAAACAGGGGGGCGGTTCCTCCGGGCACATACAATCCGACCTTTTCGATCGCTCTGGCCTCGCGCCAGCAGCGGACTCCCTTTTGCGTTTCCACGACCCGGATCTCTTCTTTCTGAGCATGGTGGAAGGCGCGGACATTTGCGATCGCCAGGCGGATGTCGCCTTTCAGCTGAAGGGAGACGTTTACGGCAGCATCTTCAAACTCCTTCTCTCGGCATACGACGGAAGAAAGCGCGACACCGTCAAGCTCGCCGGTCAAACGGATCAGGGCTTCGTCGCCCTCACGCTTCACCGCATCGAGAATGCTCCGGACCCGGGGGAACAGATCGTCCCGGGACATTCGGGGCCGCCGGGAAATATCGTCCCAGAGCGTGCGGGCGGGATTTGAATAGAATTTCATACTGTCCTCACAAGATCATTTTTTCAATATCGGTCACCAGCAGTCCCTGCGCTCCGGCGGCCTTCAGCTGCTCGATGATCTCCCAGAAGGTATCCTCCTTGATCACCGAATGCACCGAACTCCAGCCTGCGTCACCCAGGGGCATGATGGTGGGACTTTTCATCCCGGGCAGGATGCGGCATATCTCATCGAGTTTTTCATTCGGGACATTTAAAAGAATGTACTTATAATCTTTTGCCGTGTTCACGGATTGTATCCGGAAACATAACTTGTCGATCACGGCGAGTTTTTCGGGACCGAGACCCCTGTGCCTGTAAATGGCGGCTTCCGACTCCAGGATCGTTTCAACTTCCTTCAGTCCGTTGCTGATCAGGGTGCTTCCCGTACTGACGATATCGAAGATCGCATCGGCCATGTTGATCCCGGGCGCGATCTCCACCGACCCCGAAATGGGGTGGATGTCCGCCCGAACGCCCGTTTTGTCCAGGTAATCCTGTAAAATATTGCTGTAGGATGTTGCGATGCGCTTGCCTTCCAGGGAGCGGATGTCCGCATACGGGACCTGCTTCGGCACGGCAACGGACAGGCGGCATTTCCCGAAGCCCAGAGGAAGCACCCGTTCCACCGATGCGCGGGTCTCCAGAACGACATTGTCGCCGACGATCCCGATATCGGCAATGCCGTCCTCAACGCAGCGCGGGATATCGTCATCGCGGAGGAAAAGCAGGTCAAGCGGGAAATTCACCGAGGCGGCCTTCAGCTTGTCCCTGCTCCCGTTTTTCAGGCGAATGCCGCAATGTTCAAGAAGTTCGAGGCTTTTTTCGGCAAGCCTGCCTTTTTTCTGGATCGCTAATGTTATCATCTGTTTCCCCGGTTTTGTTATGGCTAAAAAAAATCCCGATCCATTAAGGGAATCGGGATAAATTTATACTGACATCGTGTAAACCCCGGCTCCCTATGGAGCAGTATGATGATGAACGATGTGCAGCTGATGTTTCATGGTTTACTCACGGTTTCAATAACTTGAATTTAAGGCGCGGAATTGCGGAAGTCAAACTGAATTTTAAAAAAAAGAAAGAACCCGCTTTTCAGCGGGTTCCATGTTGAATTTCATTGGCAGCTATGTGTCGGACAGCTTAAAAGATATAAAGACCGACAGACAGGCGCACCAGGTTCGCAAAGGTCGTTTCGGTATCATCCGTTGTTGCGGTATAGATATCCGTCAGACCCTGCACATAGCGCAATTCGACTTCCACCATATCCAGGATCTTAACACCGGCACCGAAAGCAAGTCCCAGCTTCGTAAAATCGAAGTCTTCCAGATTGATGGTCTCGCCCTCGACCACCGAATCCCCCAGGGGAATTCCGACGTTGACGCCAACGCTGACAAAGGGCTCGACGATGGCCAGGTCGATGTTGAACCGTCCAAGGGCTACCGCATTCAGGTAATTGGTCCGGATCGTCGTGGTTTCAAGGACACTGGCGGGATCTTCGGGGACGATCGCAAAACCCTCCATTGAAAATAAGCCTTCAAGCTGAAGTGCAATGGGACCGAAACCGACAACGGCAAACGCACCGCCGACAAAGCCGGTGATGTTCTGCAGATCGCTGAATTCTTCGATGTAAAGCTGAGCATTGAACTCTTCGGTGTCAATGTACAACTTCTCGCTGACATATTTTATCGTTGCCGGTGAAATGGAAACCAGCCGCGT
>CALMFL010000320.1 GCA_937862595.1 uncultured Fidelibacterota bacterium | reverse complement strand
ATGAGAAGCTTGAGAAAGGCCATGTTATCAAAGCTGAGGTTCAGAAAAATGAGAGATTGGCAAGCATTTGTCCGTGCCTTGCCCGAAGACGGGAACATCCGTATCCTGGACCTTTGCTGCGGAACGGGTGACCAACTGCGGGCATTTGAAAGAGCGGGATACGTGGAACTGCGCGGGCTGGACCTGGACCCGGGCATGCTGGCCGTGGCAAAAAGGCGTTCCGGGACGATCCCTTTTGACGAGGGCGATGCCGCCCGTACGCCTTATCCCGACGCTTCCTTTGATATCGTGATCCTCTCCCTCGCCCTGCACGACAAGGAGCAGTCCCTCCGCGAAGCGATCCTGACGGAGGCCGGCCGCCTCCTCAAACCCGAAGCTTATATCCTGGCCGCCGATTTCGCTTTTGACGAAAGGACGCGGTTCATGGGCCGTTTTCTGATCACGGCGGTGGAACGCTTTGCCGGCGGGGAGCATTATGAGAATTTCAAGGACTATATCCGCCGTGGCGGCATGAAAAATATTTTACCCCGGGGCGTGTTTGACATCGAAGAAACGGCACGCGTGCTGAATGCGGGGATCGCCCTTTGGAAGATAAAGCGCAGAAGGTGAGAAAAATTTTATCAATGCAATCTGCGCGCTTTGTGATTAAATTAATCCATGCTTAAACGAATTCTGCTTAGTGTTCTCTTATGTGCATCCTTTCTTGCGGCGGATGAACTTGATTCGTTGCTGGCGGTTTTGGAATCCCGCCGGGAGGATGAAGCCTGGCTGAATCTTTTGCTGGGCCGCGCGGATTATCATCTTGTCTACGTCAAGGCCGGTTATGAGAGCAACAGTTATTTCTCCGGACGGGACGTGGGACTGGACCAGTACAACGTGGCCCTGCAGGCGGCCTATCATTTTAAAGGCTTTACCGCCACGGCCGCCGGGATCATCTATCCGGACCTGGTGCCGCGCTGGAACATCAGTTTTCTGAGCGCGGGCTACCGTCTGCCGCTGTCCCTGCCACTGGACATCGACCTTGCCTACGACCGCTATATTTTTCACACGCCCGTGGATTCGCTGAAGGGAAGCTTCCCGAACGGGTTCCGGCTGGGGCTCTCCCATCAAAAACCCGCCTGGGGTCTCATCGCGGGGTACACCCTACTGGCCGGCGAAGGGTTCTTTTCCCAGGCCAATGTCGGCGGACACCTGATGCTGACCCTCTTCCGCTGGGGACGGTCCGGCGCGCTCCGCTTCCAGCCGCGGGTCGACCTGCTGTTCGGGAACGAGATGGTCGCGCTTGCCCTGGTTCCCGGGGGCGACCCCACACCGGATTATACCTACGCTTTCGGTTTGCTGAATACAACCTTTACCGTACCGCTTAATTTTTATTGGGGAGACCTGGACGTCGCCCTGGCCTGGCAGCTGAATCTGCCGCGTTCTCTGGACGCCGAAGCTGTCTACACCCCGACCCATCTGATTTCATTCAGCCTGGGTTACGCGTTCAGCATCCTTCAGAAGTAACGATTTATCACATATCGGCATTAACCAAATTCATGCCTGTGTGTGTCTTATAAGTGGAGACGCATTTGGCAATGGCACGCAAACACACGATCGATACCTGGATCATTCAATACTACGACAGAGTGCTGGCGCTTGCCCTGCGTCTGGTGGGCAATGAGGACGATGCCATGGATTGCGCACAGAACGTCTTCATTAGCGCCTGGAAGAAATTTGACAGCTTTCGCGGAGAATCCCATCCCATGGCCTGGCTGAAACGGATCACCTACAACACCTGCTTCAACCATCTGAACCGGGAAAAAGCCCGCGGATGGGATGAACTGGACGAGACCCGCCACGCCGATGTCCCCTTTCCATCCGGGCAGCAGCGCTCCTTCGACCCGGCCCTGCTGAAGATCCTTTCTCCCTCCGAGCGTAGCGTCCTGATCGCACGGGTCTACGACGATCTGAGCTTCCGGGAGGTCGCGGAAGCCCTTGAAACGACAGAGAACAGCGCGAAAGTGAGTTATCACAACGCGATAAAAAAATTACGAGAGGTCATGCTATGACATGCAACGACATAAAGATCCTGCTTCCGGAGCTGCTCCGCGAACCCGGGAAACATCCCGAAGCCGAAGCGCACCTGCAGCAGTGCCCCGATTGCCGGAAAGAACTGGAACTCCTTCGCGCCTTGCGGAATGATCTTTCCTTTGCCTTCCCGGACGTTCCCCTTACGGAAACGCTGCCGCAGCGAATCCGGCTGATGCGCCGCATTCACCGGGAAGCGGCCGCGCGGCATCTGATCTATGCCGTCCCGCTGGCCGCGGTGCTGGTGCTGAGCCTTATTCTGGCGCCCTTTATCGGATCGCGGGAAACGCCCCCCGACTATTACACGCACTACGAGACCGAGACCCTCGAGGTCCTGTCCGCCCTTGATCTGTCGGCGGGCATGCAGATCAGTGACGAAGAGATCGCACTGTATCTGATAGAGAACGGTGAAATAAGCTCTCTGCAGGAAATAACATTTTAACTATAAGGTGAATCCTATGAAAAAACACATCATCCTTTTGATCGTATTCAGCGCATTCCTTGCGACGCTTGCCGCACAGGACATGACGAACATTGAGAATTACCGCATCTACAAAATGTCTGAATATCTTGAATTGACCCCCGGCCAGGCGGAAACGTTCTTCCCGCTCCTGCGGCAGTATGAAAAAAATGTCGCGGAGATCGCGAAACAGGAGAATTCTCTCTACGAGGCTTTAAAGGCACGCAAAGGGAAAAACGACATGAGCGAAGCCGAAATGAACCGGGTCATGGAACAGGTCGCACAGTTCGAGACGCAGCGCACCCAGCTGAAACAGCAGTTCATGCAGCAGTCCGGGAAAATGCTCTCCCCCGGCCAGGCGAGCCGCATACCTTTCTTTGAAAAAGAATTCCGCAATGAATTGAAACAGCAGTTCATCCAGCGCCAGAACCAGCAGAACCAGGGCGGCAGCAAGAAACCCCAGACTCCCGGCCAGGGTCCCGGCAACCCCGGCAATCCGGGCGGCGGCGGAAATCCGGGTCAGGGCGGCAGACCGTAAAACAGAATAATATATCACCCGATAGTACAAAGGCGCAAGATTCTGCGCCTTTGTTTTTTTATGGTCTGAAAAGTCAGATCTGCTCCGCCTTCATGAGTTCATCGGGATAAGGTTCAAAGAACCCGCGCAGCTGCTCTTGCGTGCTTCTTTCAGGATCCAGCCATTTCCGTTCGTCTTCTTCTTTCAGGATGACCGGCATGCGTTTTTTGCTGTTGTGAACGACCTCCATCAGCGGGTTCGCGGCCGTGGTCAGGATGCTGAATCCTTTCCATTCCTCTCCGCTCAGCGGGTCCCGCCAGCTGTCCCATATCCCGGCCAGGCACATGATCTCCTGTCCGGCCGTGATGCGGTATTTGATCTTTTTCTTTCCTTCGTGCCGCCATTCGAAAAAGGCGGTCGCCGGAACCAGGCAGCGTCGGTAGCGCAGGGAATTCCGGAAGGACGGACGCTCATCGGCGGTTTCGGCACGCGCGTTAAGCGTCCGGGACAAAAAGGTTTTTGCGCTGTCCGGGTCGTTCACCCAGGCGGGGATCAGGCCCCAGCGGAAAAGTTCGATCTGCTTCGGCTTTTCCGAGGTGATCACCGGCAGGGCGGGATGCGCAAAGGCATTGACCTCCCCGGCGGGTTCGAAGAGGTTCGCATCCGGGAACGCAGCGTTGAAGCGCGCCTCAAGCGTTTTGGCGGCAGCGGTGGCGGCTAAATAAAAGCACATGATTTCCTCTGTGTTGTTTCAATAGATTAAGAGGTTTTTACAATAATTAAAAGCATTTTATTGCTGCGACAGTTCTGAGTTATTAGTGATGAGTTATGAGTGGAAGAGCACCGGACTCTGAGATAAAAACACAAAGAAAACTGTTATCTAGAGCCCGAGGGGCTGAGGTCGAGGGATCTATTCATGAGATAACTCTATTGAAATAATAAAACGCCGCTTTTTTTCACGTTTCACGTCTTACGTTTCACGTCTCACGTTTCACGTCTCACGCCTGCCCTGCGCTGTGCCGGGCCG
>CALMFL010000319.1 GCA_937862595.1 uncultured Fidelibacterota bacterium | reverse complement strand
CAGCCGCCGGACGACCGTTCCCGCCGAAGTCATCAAAACCCCCGAATTTTATACTCAAACCTCGCCGGACGGGAAGTTCTCGTTTCAATACCTGCCGGCGGACCCCTTTACGATCGCAGGCTATGTCGATCTGGATAAAAGCAACAGTTACGAACTGCGCTTCGACGGGACCTGCGTGCCGCTGACCCCGGTCCTGACACCGGACACGCTTTTTTCCGCACCCCTTCCGATGCTTGCCGTTTACGACAATTATCTTGAACCGAAACTTCTGAACGCCGAGAACCTGTACCCCGGCGCGACAAAGCTGGAGTTCACCAAAGCCCCGGCACCCTGGAATGAGGGCGCCGTATTCCGCATCGACGCGGCGGAGATCGACACGGTGCTCTATCATGACCGCGGCTGCACCCTCTATCACGACGCCGTTCCGGGCGACACCCTGAGCCTAAGTATTTCCGGACTGCAGGACCATCTTGCCTGCGCGCTGCGCGACACGGCGGTCCGCATCCCGGTCATCGCGCTGAAGGACAGCCTTTACACCTTTGAACAAAAGAACGACCTGTTTTTCATTTCTCCGCCGCCGGGAAAGGTCTCGCTGAAGGGGAACTACCAAACAGCCGCCGATACCGCCGCCCTTATTCTGAAACGGATCGTTCACGGCATTTATGCCGTTCCTGCCGCACCTGCGGCAATCCGCGGGAACTGGCAGATCCGCTTTGCCGAAAATCCTCAGTACCCGCTTATGGCGACGGACACGCTCTACACCCTCGATATCCGGCGCAGTGCTGCCGCCGAAACCGGTGCCGTTATGGGACGGGTCGAGACCGCCCTGCCTTCAGAACTGAGGCTGGTGCTCGAAAACGCTGAGGAGCGGTACGAGACCGGATGCGATGAGACCGGCGACTTTCTTTTTCCCGGCGTACTGCCCGGGAATTATTCCCTGTCCTTTTATCGCGATGTGGACGGGAACGGCAGGCCCGATCCGGGAAGGCCGTATCCCTTCCGGGCTCCCGAGATCGCCTTTCCGCTGGATACGGAGATCCAGGTCCGCTCCCGCTGGGACACCGAATTGTCCGGAGAATACAAAATTGATATTGATATGCACGAATGAACAATCTATATTACACGGCAACAGAATTTAGCAAGAGGTAAAAATGGAACACTATTACAGTGTCATACTGGCCGGCGGGGTCGGTAAACGTTTCTGGCCGTTGAGCAGAAAAAAACAGCCCAAACAGCTTCTGGACATCGCCGGGAACAAGAGCATGATCAATCTGACGATCGACCGCCTGCGGACCCTCAGCGAAATGGACCATATATATATTCTGACGAACCAGGAACAGGCGGACATGATCATGAAACAGAATCCGGAGCTGAAGCCGGACAATTTCATCATCGAACCGTCCGGAAAGAACACCGCGCCCGCGATCGGCCTGGCAGCCCTGCATTTGCTGCACCGCGATCCGAAAGCGATCATGGGACTTTTCCCCGCAGACCACCTTATTACCAAGACGGCGAAATTCACCTCGACCGTGCAGTGCGCGATCGCAGCGGCCGGGAATTTTAAAGCCCTCTTCACCTTCGGCATCAAACCCACCTATCCGGCGACCGGCTACGGTTACATCCAGGTCGAAAAAGAAGAATTGCCCGGGGAATCGCACATATACCGCTCCCGGACCTTTGCCGAGAAACCCAACCTTGAGACCGCGAAACTTTTCCTGAAATCGGGGGAATTTCTCTGGAACAGCGGGATGTTCGTCTGGCAGGCACAGGTGATCATGGACAAGATCAACCGCTTTCTGCCGGATATGGGACTCTGCCTGACCGAACTGGGAAAAACGATCGGCACGCCGCACTACAAGCGCGCCGTTGCCCGGATATGGAAGACGATCCAGCCCATCTCCATCGATTACGGCGTCCTGGAGCAATCCAGCCGGATCAATGTGGTCAGGGCGGAATTCGACTGGAGCGACGTGGGGAGCTGGGATACCATCTACAAGATCGAGGAGAAGGACAAGAACAAGAACGTCATGCGTTCCGGCGGCATGCTCCTGCGCTCCAGCGGAAACTATGTCCACTGCAAGAGCCTGAAGGTCTTCGGCCTGGGTCTGAAGAACATGGTGATCGTCGAACATCAGGGCGCCCTGCTCATTATGCCGCGTTCCGAATCCGAGAACATCAAGGAGATCGTCGACTCCCTGCCCGTGATCGGGGAACAGGAGCTGTTGTAGCCCATGAAGCCGAAACGCATTCTGGAAGACCTGAACGCTTACCTCCGCGCGGAGAACGTGGATGTCGTCTACGGCATCGGCGCCTTCTCCGGGGGGCATTGCGTGATCAACGAAAATACCGTCGTGGTCATTAACAAGCGCATGCCGGTCGAGGAACAGCTCCGTGTCTGCGTTTCCGCGATCCTGGAACTGAAGCTGGATTATTCGGGATTGAAAGGCGAATTGATCAACTATATCGAGCGTTATACCGGCGCCTGACGGCCGGGTCATGTTTTTATCAAACGGAAATATTATTTGAACTGCTCCGCAGGGAAAGCCGGCGCTGTTTATTTCTTTTTCATCAGACGGTCTGGATAATTGCTGAAAAACCCGTCGACGCCTTTGGCCCTCAGCGTTTCGGCAAGGGCGGGATCGTCCACGGTCCAGACGTACACTTTCAAGCCCAGACCGTGCGCCGTCTCTATCCATTTATCCTTGACGGCTTTGGCGTTCAGGTGGACGGCCGAGGGCTTAAGGAGATGTATCCGTCGTTTCAGATGCCGGGGCCGTTTTTCGTAGAGCAGGGAAACGGGGATCTCGGGGACAGCTTCATGAAAGCGTCGAAGCTCCCGGAAATAAAAGGAGGACACAAAAAAATTCGCCGCTTTCCAGTGACCGGTTCGGATGCTGTTCCGGACGACCTGCGCGGCGGGAAGGGCGCTGCGTTTGCTCTTTAGTTCAATGTTCATATCGATGCGGGCATCCAGCATATCCAGAGTTTCCTTGAGCGTCGGGATATGCTCGCCCTTACCTGCGTCCAGGCTCAAAAGCTGCGGGAGTTTTTTGCGTTTGAGCTTTCCCTTGGCGCCCGTGATGCGTTTTAGCTTGCGGTCGTGAAAGATCACGACTTCCCCGGAGCGGCAGACCTGCACATCGCACTCGATGGCGTCGGCGTGCAGCGCTTCCGCCGCCCGGAAGGCGGCCAGGGTGTTTTCGGGTTCATAGCCGGAAGCGCCGCGATGGGCGATGATCAGGGTTTTATGCATAACCGGCGGGGTTCCTTTTTTGCCAGTTCCAGGCGTCCCGCACCATGTCTTCCAGGGTCCGGACAGCCCGCCAGTTCAGGACCGTTCCTGCTTTTTCCGCATCGGCATAGGAGGTCGCGATATCGCCTGCGCGCCGGGGTGCAAAGACGCAGGGAATGGGAATGCCGTTCACGTTTTCAAAAGTCCGGGCTACCTCCAGCACGCTGTAGCCGCGGCCGGTGCCGAGATTGAAAACGGCGGTGCCGTGCTCTTTTCTGGAAGCCTCCAGCGCGCGCACATGGCCTTCCGCCAGATCGACAACGTGAATATAGTCCCGCACGCCGGTGCCGTCGGGCGTGGGATAGTCGTTCCCGAAGATCTTCAGCTGTTTCAGCCGTCCGACCGCGATCTGAGTGATATAGGGCATCAGGTTGTTCGGGACCCCGTTCGGATCTTCGCCGATCAGGCCGCTGGGATGCGCCCCGACGGGATTGAAATAACGGAGGATCGTTACGGACCAGCCGGGATCGGGGACGCTGAGGTCCCTGAGAATCTCTTCAATGAATAATTTCGTGCGGCCGTAAGGATTCGTCGCGGATGTCGGGGCCGTTTCCCTGAACGGAACGTTCCCGCTCATGCCGTAGACGGTGGCGGACGAGCTGAACACGATATGTTTCACGCCGGCGTCGATCATGGTCCGGCAGAGAACGAGGGTACCGAAAATATTGTTGTGATAATATTCCAGGGGTTTCTCCACCGATTCCCCGACGGCCTTGAATCCGGCAAAATGGATCACCGCATCGATCTTGTGCAGGGAAAACACCTGCGCCAGCGCTTCCCCGTCGCAAATATCCACGGGATAGGCCGTCAGGTCCCTGCCCGTGATCAGGCGAACCCGGTCCAGGGCCATCGGATTGCTGTTGGAATAATTGTCGACGACGACGACCTGATATCCGGCTTCCAGCAGCGATACGCAGGTATGGCTGCCGATATATCCGGCCCCTCCGGTAACGAGAATGGTCTTTTTCATGAATCGGCCTTTTGTTCAACTCCAAAAATATCGGTTTCCCTGCACGAATGCAACCCCTTTTCATCCCATTTTGTCCTCCGGCGTGTGACCGCCGTCACAGGGCGTTTTCAGCTGTTTCTCCTTCCCGGCTTTTTGCGTAGATTTCGGCAGGGGGAAAGCCTATGTTTTCACGATGCTACTCGGCGGGTTTGCAGGGGATCAACGCCTATGAGGTTTCGATCGAAACCCGCCTGGACCGGAGCCTGCCGAAATACTTCATTGTCGGACTGGCCGAAAAAGCGGTTAAAGAAAGCTATTCGCGCCTGTATTCCGCGATCAAGTCCAGCGGCTACCGCATGCCGGGCTGCAAGATCACGCAGAACCTCGCGCCCGCCGACATTCCCAAGGAAGGCACGGGGTTCGACCTGTCCCTGGCGATCGGCGTTCTGGCCGCGGGCGACGACATCGACTGTTCCCGCCTGGACGACATGATCTTTATCGGGGAACTCGCGCTGGACGGACGGGTGCGTCCCTCCAAAGGCATTCTGCCGATCGCCATCGGGATGAAGCGCTTTCAGCAGAAACATCTCATCGTTCCCCGGGCGAACGCACACGAAGCCGCCATGCCCGGATACTGTACGGTGTGGGGTGTGGACACCCTGCGCGAAGCGGTGGAGATCATCAACGGGACCAGCAAGGCCTCGCCGGTAAGCGTGGATGTGAACAGCTATTTTGAACATGACGATCCGCAGGGTGCGGATTTTTCGGAAGTCAAGGGGCAGGCCCATGTCAAGCGCGCCCTGGAGGTCGCCGCGGCCGGCGGACACAATATCGTCCTGATCGGTCCTCCGGGTTCGGGGAAATCCATGCTGGCAAAGCGTTTTCCCACGATCCTGCCGAATCTGACCCTTGAAGAAGCGATGGAAACCACCGCGATCTATTCGGTGTACGAAGATATTTCCGATACCAGCCTCATCACCCGCCGGCCCTTCCGTTCGCCGCACCATACCGTCAGCGACAGCGCGCTGGTGGGCGGCGGACGCATTCCCCGGCCCGGCGAAGTCAGCCTGGCGCACAACGGAGTGCTGTTCCTAGACGAGTTCCCGGAGTTCAAAAAGAACGTGCTGGAAGTCCTGCGCCAGCCGCTCGAGGACGGACAGGTCACCATAAGCCGCGCACTGACCTCTCTGACCTATCCCGCAAAATTCATGCTCATTGCGGCCATGAACCCCTGTCCCTGCGGTTATGCGACCGACCCCCAGCACGACTGCACCTGCAGTATCGGACAGATCCAGCATTACCTCGGAAGGATCTCCGGTCCGCTGCTCGACCGGATCGACATTCACGTGGATGTCCCCCCGGTCAGTTACGAGGAGATCAGCGATCAGGAGGAAAGCGAACGTTCCGAAAGCATCCGGGCCCGGGTTCACGCCGCCCGGAGGATCCAGACGGAGCGTTTCCGGAATTGCCCCGAGGTGCACTGCAACGCGCACATGGGGCCCCGCGACATCAAGCGGCATTGCGCGCTCTCAAAGGAGAGCCGGGAATTGCTGAAGATCGCGATCGTGCGGCTCGGACTGAGCGCCCGGGCTTATACGCGCATCCTGAAAGTGGCGCGCAGCATTGCGGATCTCGAAGCCGCCGAAGCCATTCAGACCGCGCACATCAGCGAAGCGATCCATTACCGCAACCTGGACCGGCACAAGGAATTGTATTAGGGATCGCCGGGTATTTGCCGAAAAGAGAGCTCGGACCGAAAAAAAGGCCGCTATAAAAAAGGGCGCAGCGATGTGCGCCCTTCAGCTTCATAAATTCAACCGGGCCCGTTTTTAATAGATGCTCAGTCCCAGGGTAAAGGACATCGTCGACAGGACGTTCTCCGTATAGCGCTGGGTCGGCTCGCTCCAGGTGCGTTCGACGTATTCGGATGACCCTTTGGCGGTCCCGCCGAGGAAGCGCAGGTTGCCGAAAACGTCAAGTCCTATGCGAAGGGGGTATCCCATGCGAAGCGACGCATCCAGGATCGAACCTTCGAATTCAAAGGTCGCCCCGTTGATGATGGCCGAGGAGGCGTAGAGGCCGGTGGCATCCAGGCTGAAGTAGAGTCCGCTGTCGAGCACATAGCGGCCGTAGAACTGGAAAGCCGGCACCGGTCCGACGTTCTGGCTGACCGTCATGGCGCTGCCGTCAATGGCCTTGAAAACGATCGAAGCGTTCCGCGCCTGCAGGGCAAGTCCGCCCGCCAGCTGCAAGTTTTCGTTGTTGACAAAATAGTACGAATAGGTGAAACGGTAGAAGGGAAACCCGTAGGTGATCTCCATCGGAGTGCCGGACCCGAACAGAACGCTGTCGATCATCACGTCGTCCCGGAAGGTGACCCGGGTGACCACGTTGAGCGGCTGGTAAAGCAGTCCGATCTTATGCTTGTCCTTCACGGTCACGCCGGCGACATAGCGGTCGAAGGGCAGTAAGATATCCTGTCCGCCCTGGTTGACAAAATCGAAGTTGGTGGCGCCTTCTTCGGTCCGGCCGGACTGATAGGTGTGCTTCAGGACGCCGAAAAGCCCCGTCTCGGTCTCAAAAAAAACCTGTACCGGACGGTTGGCAGGATTGAGCAGGGTGCCGACGATCTCGGCCGGAGCCGGTACGGTCAGGGCTGCCATCATGAGGAACGCGATTATTTTTTTCATTTTCTCTCCTTGTTTTTTCATGTCATGCGTTTCGCAAATTCAGGCGCTAATGGTTTTAAGCGTCTTTTGTTCCCCGGCAGGTAAAAATCACGCGATATTTTTTAGACTTCCACATTCGCGTCCGCCGTCTATTCTCTTGTGATTCCCGCACCCGGGACGTAAATTGTTACAAGTGAATATACATCTTCCGCAGATCAAACACAAGGAGGCTTTTATGAAGCGTCTTGCAGGCATTGCGATCTTTCTGATGCTGCTCTCATGCTCATCGGGCGATAAAAAAACGGACCTTGAAAGCTATGAGCTCAAAGGAAAGGTCAACCATGTCACGATCCGCCACTACGATGCGGTTGAAAAGGACGGAGAGGTCGTAAAAGGCGACCGGGACCTGGAAAAGAGCAACGAGGGCGACCAGACCGTTTCCTTTGACAAGAAAGGCTATATTACCGGAGCCTATTTTTACGGAGAAACGGACAGCAGCGATTCAAAGACGCTCCGTTTTTACGATGCCCCCGGAAAATGCGCACGGGAAATCAATTACAACGGAAACGGCGAGGTGGTGTCGGACTGGGTGTGGTCCTACGACAGGAAGGGCAACCAGACCGGCCGTTCCCGCTATAAGGCGGACAGCAGCCTTGTTCAGCTTTGGTTCCTTCATTACGACGAGGACAACAGGCTGATCTCCCGCGCGATTTACTGGGAGCCCGGAAGCCTTTATGATTCGCTTTACTGGATATACAATGACGCCGGCAAACAGATCGAGGAGCGCAGTTTCGGATACTACGGATTGCGCTATATCAGCAGGATCGAATACGCGGGCGAACATATCCGTAATATTTTCCGCTATGACGAGAACGACGAACTGATCGGGTTCTATGAACTGGATTACAACGAGGACGAACTTCTGTCCGCCGCCCGCATCTATACGGTCGACACGGGGGAGGAAGCGGAGGCCGATACGGTCCTGCAGGCGGCACATCGTTTTGAGTATGAAAAGGACACGCGTGGGAACTGGATCGGGAAGATCGAGTACCGGAACGATGAGCCGTATATTTATTATGAGCGCAGGATCATCTACTACTGAGCGGCGGCGGGTGTCCGGGATTTGGAACGGGGTTCGGGAAGAAAAGCATCCTGACGTTAAAAAAGGATTGAAAACAAGTAAGATAAAGGAAACGGTATGAACAGTAAATGGCTTAAGATCGTAAATCCGCTGCTGGCCCTGTCCCTGCTGGCCGTGATCATTATTCTGGTCCTGCTCAAAACGGGGGACGGCGGCGCTGCAGTCAGGGAAGCTCATGAAATTGCCGGGATCATTCTTGTCGCCCTGCTGGCGCTCCACATTTTCCTGAACCGGAAATGGTTCAAGACGCTCAGGAAAAAATAGACCTAAAACGAACTCCCGGGGAACAAGCACGCCCTTTCATCTTTAACGGATCATTGACCCGCAGGAGGAATTCAATGAAAAAAATCGCATTCTTTGACACCAAGCCCTACGACAAGCAGTCCTTTGACGACGTGAGCAAGGGCTTTGACTTTGAGATCACCTATTTCAAGGCCCGCCTGAACGAACATACCGTTGAACTGACGGACGGGTACGACGCGGTCTGCGCCTTCGTAAATGACGAACTGAACAAACCGGTCCTGAAGCATCTTAAGGAGCACGGCATCGAACTGATCGCGCTGCGCTGCGCCGGCTACAACAATGTGGACCTGAGGGAGAGCTACAACAATATCCATGTCGTTCGCGTGCCGAGCTATTCCCCCTATGCGGTCGCGGAGCACGCCATGGCCCTGGTCAGTTCGCTGAACCGCAAGACCCACCGCGCCTTCTTCCGAACCCGGGACGGGAATTTTTCGATCGACGGACTGATGGGCTTCGATCTGCACGGGAAAACCGCGGGCGTGATCGGCACGGGCAAGATCGGGCAGTGCCTGATCTCCATTCTCAAAGGCTACGGCATGCGCGTTCTTGCGAACGACCATTATCCGAACAAGGCCTATGCGGAAGCGACCGGGATCGAATACGTCGACCTTGAGACGCTGTACCGCGAATCGGACGTGATCTCCCTGCATTGTCCGCTTACTCCCGAAACCCGCTACATGATCAATGACGAAGCGATCGGCAAGATGAAAAAAGGCGTCCTTCTGATCAATACCGGAAGGGGCGAGCTGATCGACACCCGCGCCATGATACGCGGCCTGAAAAAAGGAATTATCGGCGGCGCCGGACTGGACGTCTACGAGGAAGAAGCGGAGTATTTCTTTGAAGATTTCTCCAATTCCGCGATCGGGGATGATATCCTGGCTCGCCTGATGACCTTCCCGAACGTTCTGGTCACCTCGCATCAGGGCTTTTTTACCCGCGAAGCGCTTCGGAACATCGCCGAGACCACGCTGCAGAACATCGACGATTTCTTCGAAGGCCGCGTTCTGCAGAACGAGATCTGCTATCGCTGCGAAAAGAACTGCGTGAAACCCGGAAAGATACGCTGCTTTTAAAATATAAGTCGTCAATCGGTCTTCTTTTACGCCCCGTTTTTCTGCTTTCCGGCCTCTTTTCTGTTTTATATCGGGAAGTTTTTTATTACTTTTCTAAGTTCTAAAAAGCAATGAGGAGCCGACATATGAAGAAACATTTTGAGTTGATCATTCTGATGGGACGTCCCGCTGCGGGAAAATCCGAAGTCATCGATTATTTGAAAAAAACACCGGATGAGGAACGTCTGAAACGTTTCCATATAAACAAATTTGAGGAGATCGACGATTTCCCCATGCTTTGGACCTGGTTTGAAGAGGACGCCATCCTGGAGAAGATCATGAACAAGCCCCGGATCCATTCGGATCACGACGGCTATTTCCTGCATGAATATCAATGGAATCTTCTGATCGAACGGATCTCGCTCGAATATGAGAAAAAACTTCGCGACGAAGGCTATGCGGACACCACGACCACGATCATCGAATTCAGCCGCGGAAGCGAGCACGGCGGATATGAAAGCGCCTTTCGCTCACTGAGCGAAGATATCCTGAAAAAAGCCTGTATCTTATATATCGACGTTCCCTTTAAGGAATCCCTGCGCAAGAACCGCCGCCGCTTCAATCCGAACCGGCCGGACTCGATCCTTGAACACGGATTGCCGGACAACAAGCTTGAACGCCTTTACAAGGAAGTCGACTGGGAAAGCTTCCGCGGGAACGATCCCGAGTTCGTTCATTATTCAGGCCACAAGATCCCCTATGTGGTGCTCAACAACATGCCGGAAGTCACCGACGATCCGGCAAAGCTCGGCCCTGCGCTCGACGCCTGTTTCAGCACCCTGTGGAAGATCAAGAACCAGAAATAAAAAAGGACCGTATTTTGGAAAAGAAAACATTTAAACAAATTCTTTCCGAGAACAGCATCTGGGGTTTCGCCTTCGGATATTTTGCCGCTTATATTCCCTACAGCCTGCTGACCAAGATCATGAGCAAAGGCCTTCTTCCCTCCCTGGACGGAACGGGTCTTGCGGGATTTTCGATCCTGCCGGTCACGGCGCTTGCGACCCTGACAACCATGATCATTCTCATCTCCCTGCTGGGCTGGTGGAAATATGCAAAACACAGCACGGTTCTGGGCGTTTCCGTACCGCACCCGACAAAGTGGACCCTGCTCTCCGGTATCTTCACCGCGCTGATCATCGGAACGACCACGCTTGCCTATACCTTTGAAGGCATGAGCATCGTGATGGCCATGCTCCTGATGCGGGGCGGCGTGCTGATCATCGGGCCCATCGTGGACAGCATTACAAAACGGAAGGTCCGCTGGTTTTCCTGGGCCGGATTGACCGGCGCCCTGCTGGCCCTGGCGGTCAGCCTTTTCGACGCCAAGAATTTTAACATCCCGCTGGCCGCATTGCTGGTGATCCTGGTATATCTCTTCAGCTACTATATGCGTTTTCAGTTCATGAGCCGGAACGCAAAATCCAGCAGCAAAGAGGTGAATCTCCGGTACTTTGTGGAAGAGACCATGGTTTCCACGCCGGTATTTGTCCTGATCCTGGGCGTTTTCGCCCTGATGAAAGGAGATATCGGAGATGTCGTTCGCGCCGGCTGGACCATCCACTGGGATCAGCCCTATCTCTGGGCGCTGATCCTCATCGGCATGATGTCCCAGGGAACGGGGTTTTTCGGGACCCTGGTTTTCCTGGATAAAAGCGAGAACACCTATTGCATTCCCGTCAACCGTTCTTCGAGCGTTCTGGCGGGCGTGATCGCATCCTTCCTGCTGGCGCTGTTCCCGGGCCAGCATCTGCCGGCCGCCAGCCAGCTGATCGGAGCGGCGATCATTATCGTTTCCATCCTCTTCCTCAGCATTCCGCCCCTGCTGGAGAAGAAAAAACAGATCGAAAAATAACGGAAAGGCAGGGAAACCTGCCTTTTTCTTACATTGAAACAAGGTTTCGTTTTCAGGCATTAACACGGTACAAAATTTTAAAACGGACGGTAAAGGACCATGAACCCGAAACAGATCTACCACAGAAGCCGGCGGCGGCATTGCGGCGTAGCGCTCGGCGGGGGCGGCGCCCTGGGGCTGGCGCATGTCGGGGTGCTGAAAGCGCTGGAAGAATACGGCATTTATCCGCGGGTCATCAGCGGGAACAGCGCCGGGGCGCTAATCGGCGGACTGTATGTGTCGGGCATCCCGGTCGAGGGGCTGATCGATCTGTCGCAGCAGCTCGGGGACGATCTCTTCGACTACCTGAAAATGTCCTTTCGGGGCGGACTGATGAACGGAAAACGCATTTACCGCCTGCTGCTCGACATCCTGGGAGAGAAGCGCATTGAAGATTGCGACATTCCCTTTCTGGCGGCCACGGTCGACCTGGATAGCGGAAAGACCTATTACATTCACCGGGGACGGATCGCCGACGCCATCCGGGCCAGCATCTCGGTCCCGGGCGTTTTCCCGCCCTTCGAAGCGAACGGCCTGCGCCTGATCGACGGCGGGGTACGGGATGCCGTCCCGCTGCGCGCTCTCAACCCTTATCCCCTCAGCCTGCGCATCGGGGTCGGGATACTCAAGGCCTCCCTGAACAACAATATGCCCGGATATCTGGATATCTCGCCCGGCGACGAACGCGACGAAACCGCCGGGAACGAAAGCCCGCGCATTTTGAAGGTGATCTCCCGGTCCATGGCTATTTCCGCGACCGAAGCCACCTTTAAAGGGATCAATATCAGCAAGCCGGACCTGGCCCTTTACGTTGACCTCGGGGACACGATGAAAATATGGGAGTTCAAACGCCACGAGATCGCCATCGGCATGGGATATGAACAGGCCTCGGAACAGCTGAAAGCGTTTTTCGGGTAACAAAGGGGTTGTTAATCCCGCTATGAGGTAATATATTCTTTTGTTTCTTGAATGAATGAATGCACAGGACAGGGCTATTTTTATGAAGATCACCATTCTGGACGGAAAACGTTTCCGTCTGGCAGTTATTGCTGCGGCAAAAAATCTGATCCGCAACGAGGACTATTTAAATAAGATAAATGTTTTTCCGGTTCCCGACGGGGACACCGGAACGAACATGGCGGCCACCCTGCATGCCATCGTTACCTCCCTGAGAGCACATACCGATCTTGCGCTGGAGGAAATCAGCCGTAAGGTCTCCGACACGGCGCTGGACGGCGCACGCGGAAATTCGGGCTCGATCCTGGCGCAGTTCTTTTACGGACTGGCTACGGAACTTGTGCGTAAAAAAGAGGTCAACACCCGTGAATTCGCTCAGGCGGCCGTCGGCGCGACCCGCCACGCCTATCAGGCCATGGCGGATCCGAAGGAAGGCACCATTCTCAGCGTGATCCGGGTGTGGGGCGAAACCTGGGAAGACAAGGCCCGGGAATCCGACGACTTTGCCGCCATCTCTGCCTATGCGCTCAAGCAGTGCAGGATCGAACTTAAAAAATCACCTTCGAAACTAAAGCTCGAAGGTAAAATGAAATATGTGGATTCCGGCGGCCTCGGGTTTGTCAATATGCTGGAAGGGATCAACGAATTTATCGAAAGTCCGAACATCCGGCAGCTTTTCGAAGGATTCAAGGAACGGCTTGCGCCGCTCGTGGGATCCCACGATGTCGCCTACGATCCGAACGTGAAGTACCGTTTCTGCACCGAGTGTCTTGTGGACGGAGAACATTTTGACCGGGACCTCCTGCGGGACCTTCTGCTTCCCCTGGGAGATTCCCTCATCCTGGCCGGCAGTACGGAGCGGCTTAAACTGCACATCCATACCAATGCTCCCGAAACCGTCTTCTCCATCCTGGCTCAGTACGGGACCGTGCGGAGGAAAAAGGCCGAGGACATGAAGCGCCAGGTCTTTCACCGGAGTCAGAAAAAACAGGAGATCGCCCTGGTCGTGGACAGCGCCTCGGATATCTCGGACGATGTCGCTGAAAAATATAACATAAATATCATTCCCCTGCGGATCGCCTTCGGCGACGAACTGTTCATCGACGGGGTCACCATCGACAACACGATGTTCTACGACCGCCTGAAGAACGGCCGGGTCTTTCCCAAGACCTCTCAGCCGGCTCCCCGGGATATGGAGAACATGTACCGCTTCCTTTTGTCCCACTACAAGCACGTCATTTCACTGCATGTTTCCGGCAAACTCAGCGGCACCTACCAGAACGCTATCCGGGC
>CALMFL010000318.1 GCA_937862595.1 uncultured Fidelibacterota bacterium | reverse complement strand
GTCCCACTACAAGCACGTCATTTCACTGCATGTTTCCGGCAAACTCAGCGGCACTTACCAGAACGCGATCCGGGCCGCCTCCCGGGTCGACCCCAAACGGATCTCGGTCTTCGACACCCAAAGCGGAAGCATCGCCCAGCAGATCATGGCCATCAAGGCCTCGCAGATGATCGCACGGGGAAATTCCGTGCGGGAGATCCTCGATTTTCTGGTTTCCCTGCACGGTGAATTCAAAATGATCGTCATGCTCGAGACCGTGAAATATGCGGTCAGGGGCGGGCGCTTAAAACCTTATCTGGGGGGCTTGCTTCGCCTTTTTGGACTCATTCCCCTGATCACGATCACCGAGAACGGCGAAACCGCCAAGGAGGGGATCGTCGCCCGCGGAAAACGCGGGTGGAACGCCGCCATCCGGAAATTCCGCACCTTTTTCGGGGACAGGGTGCCCGACGAGATCGGCATCATTCATGCGAATTGTCCCGAAAAGGCGGCCGAATTTGAGACCCGGCTCCGGGCCTCCTATCCGAACGCTAAATATTATTGCGGAGAGTTCGGTCCCGTCATCGGTACCTATGCTGGTCCCGGAGCGATCGTTTTTGTCGGGTTTTCCGGTGCAGCGATCCCGAAACCCGCGCCGAGGCAAAGCACTGCGATGGAAAAGATCGTCGAGCGTCTTCCGCTGCCGGCAGGCGGCAGCCGGATGCCCGAAATAAAGACATAACACACAGGAGTTTATATGAATGTCATGACCCTGCTGGTGATCGCACTGGCATACCTTATCGGCTCATTTCCCACCGCCTGGGTCCTTGGGAAGATCTTCGGCGGAAGGGACTATGATATCCGCGAGCATGGAAGCGGGAATGTCGGCACCACGAATGTGATCCGCAATCTGGGGTGGAAAGCGGGAGCCATCACCTTTGTTGTCGACGCCTTCAAGGGTTTCGCCGTCGTCTGGTGGATGCCCGGGCTGCTCACGGGCGCCATGAGCTTTGAGACCGCACGCGTCGTTCTGGCCACGGCGGTGATCATCGGCCACACCTTTCCGGTTTATATCCGCTTTCGCGGCGGGAAGGCGGTCGCAACGACCGCGGGGATCATTTTTGCGTTCCGCCCCGAGATCGGGCTAATCTGTATGGCCGCTTTCGTGATCACCGTACTGATCTCGCGCCAGTCCGGCGTGGGCTCGATCGCCGCATCATTTTGCTTTCCGATCTCGGTAATCGTGTTTAAATTACTCCTCGGCGCTACGGTTTCTCCCCAAATGCTCGTATTCAGCCTGGTGCTGCCGTTCTTTATCGTCTTTACCCACCGGGAGAACATTGTCCGGATACTGCGCAGAGAAAACAAAAAGGATTTCTGATGCTTCAGGTCGTTGCGGGGATCATTGAGCTCGACGGATTCGTCCTGCTGTGCAGGCGCCGGGCAAATGAGCGGCGTTTTCCCCGGAAATGGGAATTCCCCGGGGGCAAGGTCGAGAACGACGAATCCCCCGAAGCCGCGATCGACCGGGAGCTCTATGAAGAACTGGGCATCCGCGTCAAAAGAAAAAAACCTTACGCGCGCTATACCTTTCAGTACGACGGCGAATCACCCTTCGAACTGATCTTTTTCACCATTCTTGACCATGACCATACGATCCAGAACCTGCAGTTCGAATCCATGGCCTGGGTCCTTCGGGAAAAACTGAACAGCTATGATCTGCTTGAAGGGGATAAGCCCCTTGTCCGCCTGCTGCAGGAAATCAATCCGGATTTAAGATAGAAATTAATTGACCGGCGTCAGGTTGCCTTTGTAGAAACGGATCAGCCGCACCCCGCTGTTGCTGCGGGGACGGTCGGGATCAAAGGTGATCCGGCGGATCAGTCCGTAGGTGCCTTCGAGATTGTTCAGCCGCTTGCGGATCTCCGCAGCGTTCTGCCCGCCATCCTCAATGATACGCATTAACAGGTCCATGCTTTCATAT
>CALMFL010000317.1 GCA_937862595.1 uncultured Fidelibacterota bacterium | reverse complement strand
CGAAATAAATAGCATTCGTACTCGATTATTGGAGTCAGCATTGTGAAGTTAGTCCGGGAACGGCGAGTTTGGCGGCGTGCTCCATCAGGTCGGCGAGCATGTCCCGCATCCTGCCGATCTCGCGGGGGTGCACTTCGAAGACCAGTTCGTCGTGCACCTGAAGGATCAGGCGGGAGCTCATTTTTTCTTTCAGGAGCCGCTCATGGATGCGGATCATGGCGAGCTTGATGATATCCGCGGCGGTGCCCTGAACGGGCATGTTGATCGCGGCGCGTTTTGCCGCTTCCTGGAGGTTGCGGTTCTCGCTGTTGATGTCCTGGATCGGGCGTATCCGCCCGTAAAGCGTTTCCACGTAGCCGCGCTCCTTGCAGAGGGAGATCGTGTTGTCCAGATACGCCCTTACCCCGGCATAGCGCTCGAAATGGGCGCTGATGATGGCGGCCGCGTCCCCGTGGCTGATGTTCAGTTCTTCGGAAATGCGGTGCGCGCCGGCGCCGTACATGATGCCGAAATTGATCACCTTGGCCGTACGCCGCATATCCGGGGTCACGTCGGCGTCGTTCACATTGAAGACGCTTGCCGCGGTGCGGGTGTGGATGTCGGCATTCTGCCGGAAAGCCGCGATCAGGTTCTCATCCCCGGAGAGATGCGCCATAACTCGGAGCTCCACCTGGCTGTAGTCGGCGGCCATGATCTTCCACCCTTTTTCCTGGGCGCAAAAGGCCTTGCGGATCTCGCGGCCCATCTCGGTGCGGATGGGGATGTTCTGGAAATTCGGGTTCGAACTGGACAAACGGCCCGTCGCGGCGACGGTCTGGTTGAAGGACCCGTGGATACGTTTCGTGGTTTTATTCACTAAAGCCGGCAGGGCGTCGACATAGGTGGAACGGAGCTTGGTCAGCATGCGGAATTCAAGTATTTTCGCCGGCAGGGGATGCTGGTGCTGCAGTTTTTCCAGGACCGTCACATCGGTCGAATAGCCCGTCTTGGTCTTTTTGGCCGAGGGCAGGGCAAGTTTTTCAAAGAGAATGTGCCCCAGCTGTTTCGGACTGTTGATATTGAAGGCGCCGCCGGCAAGGTCGTGGATCTCTTCCATCGCCTGCGTCATCCGCTTGCCGATCTCGCCGCTCATCTCGCGAAGAAAGGGCACGTCCACGTAGACGCCCGTTTTTTCCAGCTCCTTGAGGACGGGGATCAGGGGAAGCTCGATGTCCTCGAACACCCGCGTGAGCGAGGCCTGTTCAAGTTTTTCACCGAGGATCCGGTAGAGCTGGAAGGTCATGTCCGCGTCTTCCGCGGCGTAGAACGTGACCCGGTCCACCGGGACCTCGGACATGAGGATCTGCTTGCTCTTCTTCTCCCCGATCAGGTCGGTGATCGGCATCATGTGATAATGCAGGTAGCGCTCGGCCAAAAGGTCCAGCTTGTAGGAATTCATATCCGGGTTCAGCAGGTAGGCCGCGAGCATGGTATCGAACAGCGGCCCCCTGACCGCCGCGCCGTGCCGTTCCAGAACGATCATGTCGAACTTGATATGCTGGCCCGCCTTCATGATGCCCGGATCTTCCAGGGCCGCTTTCAAGAGGCTCAGATTTTCAGGGGTGTAGGGAACATAGTACGCTTCCCAGGGCCTGCAGGCGAAGGACATGCCCACCAGGGGCGCGGTCATCGGGTCCAGTCCGTCCGTCTCCGTATCGACCGCAAACGCTTTTTGTCCGGCAAGCCTGTCAGCCAGCTCCCGGATCTCCTTCTCCGTACTGCACAAAACATAATGCTGATCCGTCTTTTTCTCTTCTTCTCCTCCTCCCCATTTCTCCTTTTCCTCCCCTTTTCTCCTCTTCTCCTCTGCCCCTCTTCTCCCCCTCTCCCCTTCCTCTTTCTCCAGTCCCAGGTCGCGGATGAATTTGAAGAGCTCCAGCGCCTGCAGTTTTTCTTTCAGGTCCTCGCGGTCGTAATCGTCATTCACCCTCATATCGTCCCAGGTCACGTGCAGGGGCACATCGGTATCGATGGTGACCAGTTCGCGGCTCAGGCGGGCCATATCGGCCTGTTCCCGCACTTTTTCACGCAGTTTTGCATTGGGTATCTCCTCCGCCCGGGTGATCAGCGCCTCGATGGAACCGAATTCCTTCAACAATTTCACGGCGGTCTTCTCGCCCACGCCCGCAATGCCCGGGATATTGTCCGAACTGTCGCCCATGAGTCCCAGCAGGTCCACGATCCCTTCCGGGGGCACGCCCCATTTTTCCTCGACCTCGGCCTTTCCG
>CALMFL010000316.1 GCA_937862595.1 uncultured Fidelibacterota bacterium | reverse complement strand
GCCCACGTCATCCGGGATGACAAAGGAGCGATATCCTTTCCGCTCGGCAAGGTCACGCAGCGCTCCGTTCCGGGCGTCGGTGGTGGCAATGATGCGCCGGGCAGCGTCCTGGCCGTATTTTTTTTCAGCCAGTTCCCGGAGGATCCGGAAAGCAAGGCCGGGTTCTGTCGTCGTACCCGATTTCGAGATGACATTGATATAGAAATCCCGTCCTTCAAGTTCGTTCAGCAAATCTTTCATCCCCAGGGGCGAGAGGTGGTGTCCGATGAATCGGACGGGATGCCGGTCCCCGTACAAGGCATGGATAAAGGCTTTTGCGCCCAGATACGAACCGCCGATGCCGATGCAGACCAGCAGGGCGCCGGATTCCTGAATTTCCTTTGCAGTGCTTTGCAGAAGATCAAGATAGTCAGGTGCGGTGTCCGGGAGGTCGAGCCATCCCAAAAATTCGTTTCCCCGGCCGTTTCGCGCGATCAGTTTTTTCAGCGCTCCTTTGGCTTCTTTCAGCACGGAAGGCAGCTGATCCCGGTAGGCGTCGGGCATGTTTCGGTTGATATAAAGGATCATATCGGTCATTTCTCCTTGTAGCTTCGCAGTACGTCCAGTACGGCATCGATGTCCGCGGCGGTATGGTCCGCGCAGACCTGAAAACGGATCTCTTCTTCCCCTTTGGGAACGACCGGAAAATTCAATCCCGTCGCCAGGATCCCGTTCTCGCGCAGGAAGGCGACCAGATCGGAGGTCATGCGCGTATCCCGGACCATGAGCGGAACCACGGGATGTTCTCCGGGGATCGTTTCCAGCTCCAGGGCTTTAAGGCCTTCGCGGAATCGGGCTGTCATGGCTTTAAGATGGCGCAGCCGTTGCCGGCCTTCTTCGCTGTTGCAGATGTCAAAGCTTTTACGGGCGGCGGCCGCTTCGGAGACCGTAATGGGATTGGAATAAATATAGGTCGGCGCCGATTCGCGCAAAAAGGCGATCAGTTCGGCACTGCCGGCGACATATCCCCCGTTAACGCCGAAGGCCTTGCCGAGCGTGCCGATCAGCACATCCGCGCGCGCACGGGTCAGTTCCTCGGTCCCGCGTCCGCTGGCGCCGCAGGCGCCCACGCCGTGGGAGTCATCCACGATCAGACTGACCCCTTCCTCAAAATCGGGATCCGCTTTCCGGCATAATCCGAGGATCTTATCCAGCGGGGCATGATCCCCGCGCATGCTGAAGATGCCGTCGGTAATGACCAGACAGCGCTTTCCCTTCCCTTTCGCCTCCGTCAGTTTTTCTTCGAGATCTTTCATATCGTTGTGCCGGTAGATCATTTTTTCAGCCGGCCGCGACATCCTTTGCGCATTGATAATGCAGTTGTGGTTCAGGGCGTCGCTGATCAGGACGGTTTCCGCCGTCGTCAGCGCGGAGATCACACCCAGGCTTGTCACATAGGCCGAACTGAAGATCATCGCCGCTTCCCTGCCGTGAAAGTCCGCGATCGTACGCTCCAGTTCGATATGTTCCCAGTAGCTTCCGCTGATGAAGCGCACGGCGCCGGGTCCCACACCGAAACGGCGGGTGGCGTCTTCTTCGGCTTTTACGACCTCGGGGTGCAGGCTGAGCCCGAGGTAGGAATTGCTGTTCATTTTGATGAACTCGCGCTCAGATCCTTCCAGGTGGTAGCGGGGACCCTTGTCGCCCGAAGGCCGGATGACCCCGGTAATGATCCATTCCTTCCCCTTCGCCCGTCCCTCTTCGACCAGGGCCGCCCTTGCTTTTGCCAGCTGAAGGTCCAGTTTATTCATGATTTTCTCTCCCTGAAAAGCGTTTTGTTAAAACCTTGATCATATCGCGTGTCATCGCTTCAAGCGTATAATCCGGGGACCATCCCCAATCCTTTCGCGCGGCGCTGTCGTCCATGGAATCCGGCCAGGAATCCGCGATGCCCTGGCGGACGGGATCAACGGCATAGTCGATGGTGAAGGCGGGAATATGTTTCCGGATCTCTTCCGCGATCATCTTCGGCGAAAAGCTCATGGCCGCCACATTATAGGCGTTATGATAGCGGAGCGCGTTGTAGTCCGCCTCCATCAGGGTCACGGCGGCCTTCAGGGCGTCCGGCATGTACATCATGTCCAGGAAGGTGTCTTCCCGCAGATAGCAGGTAAATGTTTGGTACTTGACCGCCTTGTGAAAGATATCCACCGCGTAGTCCGTCGTGCCGCCTCCGGGCGGTACCACGTTGGAAATAATGCCAGGGAAACGGACGCCGCGGACGTCTACGCCGTATTTTTGGTTGTAATAATCGCACAAGAGCTCACCGGCCACTTTGGTGACGCCGTAAATGCTGTTGGGGCGCTGGATCGTCAGCTGCGGGGTGTTCTTTTTGGGGGTCGTCGCGCCGAAGGCTCCGATCGAGCTCGGGACGAACATTCTGAATTTCAGCTCGTTGGCGACGCGCAGCACGCTGTTGAGACTGCCCATGTTGATATCCCATGCCATTTCGGGATTTTTTTCACAGACCGCTGAAAGGATGGCTGCCAGGAAATACACCTGGTTGACACGTTCCTTCTGGATTACCTGATACACCTGGCGGCTGTCCAGCGCGTCCATCCGGATAAAGGGTCCGCCTTCCATAAGGTCGGGATGCAGGGTAGCCCGTATGTCCGACGCGATCACGTTTTTTTCACCGTACATCGTGCGGAGATATCCCGTTAATTCCGTTCCGATCTGCCCGCCGGCGCCGATGATCAAGATCTTATCCATGTTCCACTCCCGATATGTTAAGGGTTTATGCTTTTATGAAGGGGTTTTCCGCCCGCTCTTCCCCGATCGTCGTTGACGGGCCGTGACCGGGATATACAATGGTCGACGCGGGCAGCGGGTATAAAGCCTGCCTGACCGATTCCGTCAGGACCCGCATGTCCCCTCCGGGCATGTCCGTTCTGCCCACGGACCGGCGAAAAAGCGTATCGCCGCTGAAAAGCAGGCTGTCCGTCAGAAAGGATACGCCGCCCGGCGTGTGCCCGGGCGTGTGCAGGATCCTGATACGGATATCCCCCAGAACGATCTCGTTCTGATCGGCGATATCGATCGTGATCCCGGGCGTTCCGTAATACGCGGTCCGGAAATAACCGCACATCGACTCCAGGTTTTC
>CALMFL010000315.1 GCA_937862595.1 uncultured Fidelibacterota bacterium | reverse complement strand
CCATCTCGATGATATCGTCATCCCTGACAATACCATCAAAGACCACCACGGCACCAGGGAGACCGCTCCCCGTAATGCCGCTTCGCTGTTCAGCTGTCCGTAGACGATCTTGGTCGAGCGCTGAAGGGGCGTTACGGCAATGTACTCCATGATCTCTTTTTGCAGCTGTTTTAGAAAATACTTCGAAAGATTGAATGCGGAACCGGAGATCACCAGCATACTGCTGTTCAGGATGATGATCAGGTTTGAGCAGAGAACTCCGAGAATGACGGTCATATCGTCGATAACTTTTCTGGCTACGGCGTTCCCCTTGTCCGCCTGATCAAAAAAGAGCTTCAGATTTCTGCTCTCGTATTCCGCGGGCGGCGTTTCGTCAAATCCGTCGTAGGCTTTTTTAAAGGCGTTGACGGTGTTTTCGCGTGAAAAGAGCTGGCCGACATATTCCTGACCTTCATGACAGAAGAGATTGTCCTTCAAAATGCCGACATAGGGCTTCAGACTTAAATACCCGATCTCGCCCGAACCGCCCATGATCCCGCGGACCGGAAGTTCGTTCTCAATAATGCCCGCGCCGATACCGTCACCGATATGGACAAGGATCATGTCATTCTGATCCTCTCCCGCTCCGAGAAGGTATTCGCCCCAGGTCTGTATGTTGATGTCGTTCTCAACCAGGACCGGAGCATTGTAATAGGCGATAAAGCGGTCCGCAAAGGGTTGGTTCGCCCAGCCCTTCAGGGTTTCCGCCAGAAGCAGTTCGCCCGTTTTACTGTCAACAAGCCCGGGCACGCCGATGCCGATCCCGATCAGTTTATCCGGATCCAGGTGCTGTTCGGCGATCATACGGTCCATGGCGGAGGTAAGCAGTTCAAACGTTTCATCGAGAGAGGGATTCGCTTCATAGTCGAGCATGGCACGGGCTATTTCATTTCCGAGGATATCCGCCATCATAATGGCCGTATTCGTCCGTTTGATCTGGATGCCGAACACAAAGCCGCCCTGGGCGTCGATATAGAGTTTTGTCGGACGTTTCCCCCCGCGCGAGGTTGACTCGCCCTTGCCTTCCTCCTTGATCAGTCCGGTGTTGATCAGGCGCGTCATGATCTCGGATACGGCGGTCTTGGACATTTTAGCCTTTTTTGACAGTTCGGCCCGGGAGATGCCGTTCTCCCTGCGGATATAGTCAAGCAGACGGGTTTCGTTGACTTCTTTGAGGAAACGCCAGTCGCGTTTCGGATTTTCCGTGAATCGTGATAGCATGTTATTTTACCAGCGTCATTTTTTTTATTTTCGAATTTTTGCCGTTAACGTTAAGGACATAGAAATAGATGCCGCTTGAAAGATCGCCGGCATGAAGGTGCAGCCGGTGCTCGCCAGCCGCCTGACGGCCTTGCGCGATATGACGAACGAGCTTCCCGCGAAGATCATAAACGGAGACACTGACCTCCGCATCTTCGGTCAGACTGTAGCGGATCGTGGTTTCCGGATTGAAGGGGTTCGGGTAGTTCTGCCGGAGCACGG
>CALMFL010000314.1 GCA_937862595.1 uncultured Fidelibacterota bacterium | reverse complement strand
GCTGGTGTTGACGTCCGGCGGAAGAACGGAGATGTCCAGCTTGCCGGCTTCGGAGACCAGTTCGACCACCCGCTTGATCTCGCCGCGTTCGCTGGTCAGGTTGGCGGCCATGAATTCGGCGGGATAGTAGGCCTTGAGATATCCGGTCTGATAGGCGATATAGGCATAGGCGACGGAATGGCTTTTATTGAACCCGTAGGAGGCGAATTTGATCAGCAGATCGTAGATCTCATTGGCAACCCGGGGGCTTACGTTGTTCTGGCCTGCGCCGGCGATGAACTCGTCGCGCATCTTTTCCATGACATCCAGTTTCTTCTTTCCCATCGCCCGGCGCAGGGTGTCGGCCTTTGCAAGGGAAAGCCCGGCGATGGTGGAGGCGATCTTCATGACCTGTTCCTGGTAAACGATGACCCCGTAGGTGGTTTTAAGAATGGGTTCCATCTTGGGATCGAGATAGTCCACTTTTCCGCCGTGCTTGCGGCTGATGAAAATGGGGATATTGTTCATGGGACCCGGGCGGTAAAGCGCATTCATCGCGACAAGATCTTCGATGCAGGTCGGACCAAGTTTTTTCAGGTATTCGCGCATGCCGGAGGATTCGAACTGGAAAAGTCCGAAGGTGCGCCCTTCGCTGAAGAGACTGTAGACCTTCGGGTCGTCAAAGGGGATATTGTCGATGTCGATCTCGATCCCGCGCTGTTTTAAAAGGGCCAGGGTGTGCTTGATCACGGTCAGGGTGCGCAGGCCGAGGAAATCGACCTTGAGCATGCCGACCTGTTCCAGACAGCCCATGTCGTACTGGGTGGTCACATCGTCCTTGGCGGATCTGTACAGGGGGATATAGTTCAGCAGATCGTCCGGAGCGATCACGACCCCGGCGGCATGGATGCCGACCTGGCGGTTCATGCCCTCAAGCACCGTGGAGATCTCCCAGAGCTTTTCGTGGGCGGGACTTTCGCGGATCAGATCGTCCAGGTCCTTGTTGATGCTCCGGGCCTTGATCAGTTCGGTGATGCCCTTGTCCGTGTCTTCTTTTTCGATCTTGATGTTTTCGGGGATGGCCTTGGCAAAGCGGTCGCCGGTGGCGTAATCCATTCCCATCACGCGGGCGACGTCGCGGACCACGGCCTTGGCCTTCATGCGGCCGAAGGTAATGATCTGGGTCACGCTGTCACTGCCGTAGCGTTCCTTGATATAGTCGATCACCTCGCCGCGGCGTTCGTAGCAGAAGTCGATGTCGATGTCCGGCATGGTGATCCGGTCCGGATTCAGGAAGCGCTCAAATAGCAGATCGTAGCTGAGGGGATTGATGTTGGTGATCCCGAGCGCATAGGCGACCAGGCTCCCCGCGGCGGAACCGCGGCCGGGACCGACGGGAATGTCGTGAAGTTTGGCCCACTGCACAAAATCCTGCGTAATCAGAAAATATCCCGAAAAGCCCATTTTTTTGATCACCGAAAGCTCGTATTCCGTGCGTTCGCGATGTTCGTCGGTGATGTTTCCGTCAAAGCGCCGTTTCAGGCCTTCCTGCACCAGCATGTCCAGATACACGTCGGGATCCCGGGTCCCGCTTTCTTCCGGGATCGGGAAGGAAGGCAGGTGATATTCGCCGGTCCTGATCTCGAAATTGCACTGTTCCGCGATCTTTACGGTATTTTCAAGCGCTTCGGGAACGTCGCTGAAAAGGGCGGCCATTTCATCGGGCGATTTATAATAGAATTCATCGTTGGCATATTTCATGCGGTTCGTATCGGCGATATTGGATGCGGTGCCGATGCAGAGCAGGGCGTCGTGAGCTTCCGAATGTTCGCGCTTCGCATAGTGCGCATCATTGGCGCAGACCAGGGGGATGCCGGTTTCCCGGGACAGTTTAATAAAGGCGCTGTTGACGACATCCTCCTCGGGAAGGCCGTGGCGCTGGAGTTCAAGATAAAAACGTCCGGGATAGATCTCCGCGTATTCCAGGGCGATCTCCTTTGCGCGGTCGTAGCCGTGCACCCGTGCGGCAAAGGCCGCCTCGCCGTTGATGCACGCGGAGGTGGCGATCAGGCCCGCGCTGTGTTTCCGGAGAAGTTCCTTGTCCACCCGGGGACGGTAATAGAATCCTTCGAGGTAACCCAGGGAAGTCAGCCGGATCAGGTTGTGGTAGCCTTCCTCCGTGGCGGCCAGAAGGACCAGGTGGTAATTTTTGCTTTTCTCGTCCTTGGTGCTGCTGCGGTCGAAACGGGACCCCGCGGCCACGTACATTTCACAGCCGATGATCGCCTTGATGCCGGCCTTTTTTGCCTGGGTGAAAAGTTCGACCGCGCCAAACATATTGCCGTGGTCCGTCAGGGCGACCGCGGGCATGTTCAATTCTTTCGCACGGGAAACGATCGTCGTTATCTTTTGCGCGCCGTCGAGCGTGCTGTAGTCACTGTGCGTATGTAAGTGGACAAAAGGTATCATGTTTTCCAGTAAGGTTTGTTTTTTTCATCAACCGGCTTGGTAAATGTACACATTGTGTCCCGAAAGAAAAATCACTTTCTGAAAATTTCGGCATTTTGCAGTCCGCCGATCCATTTTGTTGGATTTTTTCTTGAAATGGATTATGTTTACCCAATCTGCTATATGCATAACCTTTTATGATCCTGCGGGCCGTACGCCCGGCGAGGGAGGGAGTTCAATGAAACGATTTGCAAGTGTGGACTTTATGCGCGGTCTGGCCATTTTGCTGATGCTGGTCCTGCATATGATCATGCATACCCTGAATGTGGACGCGATGACCGCCGACCTTTCAACGGTGCGCCTGATCGAATTCGTGATGATGGTCATTCTGCCGTTCGGCGGCGGGATGGCGGGGTTCTTCCTGATGGTCTCCGCGATGGGGAACACGATCAGCATGGAGAGCGAATTCGGACTGAACACTCCGGCGCGTTCCGTGGCCGGCCGCCAGGTGACCGGGGGGCTGATCCTGCTTTTTTTCGCCATGCTGGTGGAGGGCGTGATCGGGTACCACGGGGATATCGGCGTCTTCGTCCATGAATCCCTGAAGGCGGCATCCGATCCTTCCCTGGGGGCGGTACAGGGATTCTGGGACCACTCGCTGTGGCGCTTCAATCATTTTGAGACCATCCATACGATCGCCTGGTGCATTATCCTCAACGGGATCATCCACAGCGCGCTGAGCTCACGGGAGAAATACCGCGACAGGAACAAGATGATCGAAACCTATATTTATCTTGCCGTCGCCGTGCTGGTGCTGACGCCGCTGATGTGGGGGCTTGCGAAGGTGATCATTCCGGGTTTCCCCGTCTCGGAAGGGGATTTCACCCTGTCCTACCCCCGGATCGGAGAGGCCTCGCTGGGACGTTTTATCCTGGTCTTTTTCCTTCAGCCCCTGGCGGGACATCCCGAGCCGGTTTTTCCCTATCTGGCGGCTTCCTTTATCGGCACGATCTTCGGCCTGTTCCTGACCATGCCGAAAGAACAGCGCCGAACAGAACGCTTCGTCCGGGCGGCGCTGCGCATCGGGATCGTGATGTACCTGATCGGACTTGCCGGGGTGCTCTACAATGTTTTCTCCGTTGTGAACACACAGGGATTTGATCAGGGGCTGAACCTTTACATGAACATCTGGGACCACCGCGGCTGGACGCAGGATATTTTCGGCACGCCGTTTCTCGGATGGTATTTTCAGTTCATGCTGCTGAACGGTTTCGGCGTGCTGATCATCATGTCCGTCATTCGTCTGGTCGAACTTCGCGGCAAGGCGAAACCTTTTGGGGACGGGACCCGTTTTGTCCGCCGCTTCGGGTTTGTGGCGTTCACCAATTATTCAATGCAGTACCTTTATTTTATCGCGATGTTCATCGTGTTCGACTGGATCTTCGGCATACCCTATGACCGGAACGCCGGTTTCTGGGCGCAGGCATTTACGACCATTGCCCTCGGGATCGGGATCTATGCCGTACTGCTGGCGCTCTGGGAAAAGATCCGCTTCGCCGGGTCCCTGGAATGGGCGGTCAAGCAGATCAATTATTTTCTGAACCGGGAGCGGCGTAAAAAACTGAAGGAACGCGGCGTGACATGGTACCGCGCCGGACTGATGAACGTGCAGGGCATCCTCTACGCGCCGGAATGGGTGGATCTGGTACCGGAGGAAGAGGTGGATTATGCCGGGCATGCCGAATCGAAACTGGCGGTAAAGCTGGCGAAGATCGGACTGGTGTTCCCGCCCTATGCCATTGTCGGCTTTGTGATCGCCCGCAAGGCGGCGGCAAAAGAGGGCGGCAGTCCGGAGCATCGCAAGGCGCTCATCTGGACGCGGGTTTCGCTCCTGTTCTTCCTGGCCTGGCTGACCGCATTCTTTATCCTGACGCCGTCCATGCTGAGCTGATCAAGATCAAACATAATAAAAAACCGGACATTTCTGCCCGGTTTTTTGTATCCGATATTAACAGTAAGAACGGAGTCCCTTGTTCAATATGAGGATTCATTGAACCACAGGCGCATTTCCCCGTCGATGCAAAGTTCGTTCATCGTCTCGAAGATATAAGGCTGATTCCTGAGGGCGCCCAGCATAATGACGCTTCCCTTGTTCTCGTCGTAGGTGCCGTCAAAGAACATTTCGCCCCGCACAACCCCGCTGACATCCACTTCCGTTCCCGGCTGAATGACCGTATCGATGACTGTGCTGCCGTCAAAGGCATCGTAGCGGTAGGGATTGACGACCCGCATGCGAAGGGGCACATTCCCGTTGTTCTGCACGACCATTGTATCCATTTTTGATGAAGAGAGGTATACCTGCAAGACGGTTCCCATCAGGGCCAGGTCATAAAATTCGGGCGTGCTCAGAGCGGCATCCAGAATGTTCTCGCCGGAAGCGAGGATATCAATGACAGCCCCCATTTTTTCTCCCTCCACCGTGTAATTGTCCGTCACATCAAAGGTTTCGACGCCGGTCGAATCTTCCAGGGTGTAATTGTAGGAAAGGGAGAGCAGATCGGTAAAGTTGCCGATGTTCATATCCATCAGGGAGCCCACCCCGCTGACCGGGATCACATGTTCCTTGATAAAGCTGACGATCGGAAGGGCAACGATCTCGCCGTCCTCGCCCTGGGCCGGGATCACGCCGATGTATTCCGGGTAGATCATAAGATCATTGGCGGAAAAGGTAACGTCGTACACATCCCGGTTACCGATATTCATGAGCACATACTGCAGGGATTTGGTTGCGGTGACATTCCCGAAATCAATATCTGCTCCGGCGGCGGGACGCGCCAGAACGGACGGCACTTCCGAGGCGGGAAGCCAGCGCCCGCCGGTTTCATCCGTAAAGGACTTGGCAAGTTCTTCGCTGCTCAGCGGCACCAGCCGAAGTTCCCAGACGGCATCCTCGTAGGGAAAACATCCCTGGCAGCCCGCCACGATCAGGATCGCGGCAAGCGTCATCATTACATAGCACACTGCCTTCTTCATGAGTTTTTCCTTTTTCATTAAGAGCGTTTTTTGTTCACGGTACTCAGGAACATTTTTTTACATCGGAGATAATTTATAGTGTGTAATTCTACACAGTTTTAAAGCTTATAACAAGAAAATTTCAACAGCTCCGGTAACAATTGTTCGTTGGGGAAAAAGACGATGCGGGTGAATTTTTCCTACGACATCCCGGTCTTTTGACGTATTTTACGGCATGAAACAATCTCTGCGATACGGACTTCTGCTGACGGCATGCGCTCTGCTGAGCGTCCGTTGCGCCTCGGAAGCGCTTCCCGGCGGCGGTCCGCCCGACAAAGAACCCCCGGTTTTGCTCCTGTCGTCGGTTCAGAACGGGATGACCGGCGTGGATCCGCGGCATGCCCTGCGCTTCGAATTTTCGGAGCCCCTGAACGCCGCGAGCGCCCAGAAAAGCATCACGATTTTTCCCATCGGCGAAAAGACCGCGGATATCCGGGTCCGGGGAGGACGCATCACGATCACGCCGACGGAGGCCTGGGAAGCGGATGTCGTCTATACGGTGATCCTGGGGAAGAACATCTCCGACCTGCGGAATAACGGACTGACGGCCCCTCTTCAGGTCTCGTTCACGACGGGGCCGGTCATGCCGCAGAACCGTATCGACGGCAAGGTGTACGGGCTGAAACCGAACGGTACGGCCGTGATCGCCATCAGCCGCCGGACAAGCGTTCCCGCCGAGGTCATCAAAACGCCCGAATTTTATACTCAAACCTCGCCGGACGGGAATTTCTCCTTTCAATACCTGCCGGCGGACCCCTTTACGGTCGCA
>CALMFL010000313.1 GCA_937862595.1 uncultured Fidelibacterota bacterium | reverse complement strand
GTTCGCCTGTTTCATCAGGGCCGCGATCTCACTGATGCTTGCGCCGTCGAAAACGGGTGTTTCAAAATAAACGCCCAGTTCGTGCGCCGCCCAGCCGAGCATGGTCTCATAGAGCTGCCCGAGGTTCATACGGGAAGGCACGCCCAGCGGGTTCAGAACGATATCCACGGGGGTTCCGTCCGGAAGGAAAGGCATGTCCTCTTCGGGAACGATAATGGACACGACGCCCTTGTTCCCGTGGCGGCCGGCCATCTTGTCCCCGACGGAGATCTTGCGCTTGCTTGCGATGTAGACCTTGGCAAGCTTCAGAACGCCGGGCTGCATGTCGTCGCCCGCACGGACCTTGAATTCTTCGTTCCGGATATCTTCGATGATCTCCTCGGAGATGTTCAGGTAGTTCTCAACCAGTTTTTGCACCCGGTTAAAGATCGCTTCATCGTCGATCCAGGGCTTTTCCATATCGATATGGTCGAAGTCGCAGGTCTCGAAGAACTCCCAGTTCCAGGTCTTGCGCTTGTTGTGCAGCAGGTTGCCGCCCTTGTCGTAAATGCCGGCGCAGGGATGTTCTTCTATGAGTTTCTGAAGTTTCGTGATGAATTTATGACGCAGGGTGCTGATACGTTCGATCAGCTGCCGTTCCAGTTTTTCAAGTTTTTCCTTTTCGTCGCGGCGGGATTCTTTCCCCTTGCGCTCAAAGAGGCGGGTGTCGATCACCACGCCGTTGGTGCTGGGGTCCGCGCGGCGGGAAGCGTCTTTCACATCGCCGGCTTTTTCGCCGAAGATCGCCCGGAGCAGTTTTTCTTCCGGGGTGGGATCCGTCTCCCCTTTCGGGGTGACTTTACCGATGATGATATCGCCGTGGGTTACCGGCGCGCCGATACGGATCATGCCGTTCGAATCGATGTTCTTGGTGGCTTCTTCGGAGACGTTCGGGATCTCACGGGTCAGCTCTTCGCTTCCCCGCTTGGTTTCCCGGACTTCCAGTTCCACTTCCTTGACGTGCACGGAGGTAAAGACATCTTCCTTGACCAGGCGTTCGTTCAGGATGATGGCATCCTCATAGTTGTAGCCGCGCCAGGGCATGAAGGCCACAAGCACGTTCCGCCCGAGGGCCAGTTCGCCCTGATCGGTCGAGGTGCCGTCCGCAATGGGATCGCCGGCCTTGACCTTATTGCCCTTCTGGACAATGGGGCGCTGATTGATGCTGGTGTCCTGGTTGGTCCGCTGGAATTTTTGAAGGTCGAATACGACCCGTCCTTCATTTTCATCCAGCGAAACGTCCGCGTCGAAATCTTCAAGCGGGCGCAGGACGATCCTGCGCGCGTCAACGTATTCAACGATGGCGTCGATCGGAGAGGTGAGCACCGCACGGCTGTCCCGCGCTACGCCGGGCTCGATCCCGGTCCCGACAAGCGGGGCCTTCGGCGTCAGCAGGGGGACGGATTGACGCTGCATGTTCGATCCCATGAGGGCGCGGTTGGCGTCATCATGTTCAAGGAAGGGGATCAGGGCCGCAGCGGCGGAAACCATCTGGATCGGCGACACATCCATGTAGTTCACGCTTTCGGGGCGAACGACGGGATAATCCGCCTGATGGCGGCAGCGGATGTGCTCGTTGACAAATTCACTTTTATCGTTCAGGGGCGCATTTGCCTGGGCGATCATGTTCCGGTCCTCATCGTCCGCAGAAAGGAATTCGACCGTGGTGGAAACCTTGGTGCCGCCTTTGTTGTGCACGACCTTGCGGTAGGGGGTCTCGACAAAACCGAGACGGTTCACGACCGCGTAGTTGGCAAGGGAGGAGATAAGGCCGATGTTGGGACCTTCGGGGGTCTCGATCGGGCAAAGCCGTCCGTAATGGGTGTAATGCACGTCGCGGACTTCAAATCCGGCGCGTTCGCGGGTCAAGCCGCCCGGGCCCAGGGCCGACAGGCGCCGCTTGTGGGTCAGTTCCGCCAGAGGATTGGTCTGGTCCATGAACTGCGACATCTGCGAGGTACCGAAAAAGGTATTGATGACGGATGTCAGGATGCGGCTGTTGATCAGCTCCTGCGGGGTAAGGGTCTCCGCATTGTGGATGTTCATCCGGTCCTTGATCGTACGGGACATGCGGGTAAAGGCCAGCGAGAACTGGTTTGCCAGTTGCTCCCCGACGGTCTTTACGCGGCGGTTGCCCAGATGATCGATATCATCCGAGGCCTTTTCACCGCGCCGCATGCTGATCAGCTGGTCGACGATCATAATGAAGTCTTCCGGCGTGATCACCGTGTTCTCAAGCGGGATGTTCAGGTTGAATTTCTTGTTCATCCGGTAACGTCCGACCTGACCCAGGTCGTATTTCTTCGGACTGAAGAACAACTTTTCGAAAAATTTCTGAGCCGTTTCAATGTTGGGCGGTTCGCCGTTGCGCAGGTTCCGGTAGAGATAGATAAGCGCGTCTTCCGTGGTAGGCTCTTTGTCTTCTTCGTCGCCGATGCCCAGTTTGTCGCGTTCGCGGCGGATCGAGTTGGCAAGCAGTTTGAAGTCGACTTCGCGGTTCGGATTGATGACCTCAACGGTTTTGACCTTGCTTTTTTTCAGGTCGCCGATGATCTTGCTGTCAAGAATGACCCATTTGTCTTCGGCCGTTCCGGCATTGAGGATCACCTCGCCGGTCTTGCCGTCGATCACGGGTGTTGCGACAAGGCGGCCTTCAAGCTCCCCGCCGACCGGCAGGGTTTCAAGGACGTTGAACTGTTCCAGGATCTGGTAATCCGTGCCGAAGCCGATCGCTCTCAGGAAGATGGTGACCGGAAATTTCTTGCGGCGGTCGATCGTCACATAGATCGCGTCGAAGATATCCGTTGTCAGGTCCACCCAGGATCCGCGCATCGGAATGATGCGTGCGTTGTAGAGCACCGTGCCGTTGGGATGCCGCGCGTCGTTGAAGAAGACGCCCGGTGAACGCTGGAGCTGGCTGACGATAATACGTTCGGCGCCGTTGATAATAAAGGTGCCGCGGGGTGTCATGTAGGGGATATTTCCGAAGAATACGTCCTGCTCGACCGTGCCGGCGAGCGCGCTGGTGTCCGAATCTTCTTCGGCGACCTTCAGCACAAGCCGTGCCTTGAGCGGAACGGAATAGGTAATACCGCGCTCCACGCACTCCTGTTCTTCGTACCGCGGCTTTCCGATCGAATAATGCTTGTACTCGAGTACAAAGGTATCGTGATTGTCTTCGATCGGGAAGACGGTGCGAAAAACGTTTTCCAGACCGATGTCCTGGCGTTTGTTCGGCCGTACTCTTGATTGCAGAAAGTCCTCGAAAGAACTTAATTGCACATCAAGGAGGTCCGGAGTATCCAGAACATGCTTGATCTTAGAAAAGGATGTTCGTTTGATCTTTCTTTTTATACTGGCCAAGAGAATGTCCTCCCTTGTATATTTTTTATAAAACAAATAGAGCCATCGTTGTTTTGACGGCTCATTTTGAACTCTCTGAGCGTTTGCGTACAACCATTACTTTAGTTCTACTGTTGCTCCGGCTTCTTCAAGTTTTGTTTTAATTTCCGCTGCGCTGTCCTTGGACAATCCTTCCTTAACAGCTACAGGTGCGCTTTCAACCAGATCCTTGGCTTCTTTCAGGCCAAGACCGGTCAATTCGCGAACGACTTTGATGACATTGATCTTTTTGTCGCCAAAGCCGGTAAGCATAACGTCAAATTCGGTTTTCTCTTCGACTTCTTCAGCTGCGGCAACCGGCGCGGCGGCGACCGCTACGGGTGCGGCGGCGGTAACGCCGAATTTTACTTCGATCTCTTTGATCAGTTCAGAGATTTCCAGCATGTTTGCCGTCTCTAAGTATGCTAATACATCGGCTCGTTTAATGTCGGCCATTTTAATCCTCCTTCAAATTCAACTTGAGGTTTAATTGTTTATGTTAATTCTTTTTTGCTTCCAGTGATTTCAAAACGCCCAGCATGTTGCGCATGGGTGCCTGCAGGCATCCGAGCACCTTTTGCATGGGTGAAACAAGCGTCCCGAGCAGTGTCGCCATCAGCACGTGCGCCGAGGGCAATTTTGCGATCGTGTCCACTTTTTCTTTTCCGCAGAGCTGTCCTTCAAAGATCAGGGCCTTTACTTCGGGCTTCTTGAGGTCTTTCATCTTCTTTTGAAATTCGGCCAGCACCTTCGCCGGAGCGACGGGGTCGTTTCCGTAGATCAGAGCGGTCGAACCGGTAAGAAAATCTTTCTTCTTCACGTCATAACCGAGGTCTTTCAGGGCGCGGAAGATCAGCGTGTTCTTGACAACCTGCATGTTGACCTTTTTTGCGAACAGTTCGGAACGCAGGTCATTGATCTGTGCGACATTCAGGCCCAGGTAATCGGAAAAGTACACGGCGCCGGCGCCTTTGATCTTTTCGGAGACTTCCTGAACTATTTCAATTTTTTTCGGGGTTGGCATGAACAAACCTCCTAAGCTAACGCAGATTGTTTATCGATTTTAATTCCGGGGCCCTGGGTGGACGAGATCGAGATCTTACGAAGGTAGGTCCCCTTTAAGGTCGTCGGCTTCATTTTCATGACGGTGGCAACCATTCCCCTGATATTATCTGCTAACTGTTCCACTGAAAAAGACGCCTTGCCGATAAGAACGTGAAGAATTCCGAATTTGTCGACCCGGAAGCTGATCTTTCCGGCTTTCGCTTCTTTTACAGCCTGTTCGACATCATCCGTGACGGTTCCCGTCTTCGGGTTCGGCATCAGTCCCCGCGTACCCAGAGCGCGGCCGAGCTTGCCGACATGACGCATGACGTCGGGTGTCGCAATACAAACATCAAACTCGAACCATCCCTCTTCGATCTTTTTGACATATTCGTCCAGACCGGCATGATCGGCCCCGGCAGCTTTCGCTTCCTTGACCTTATCACCCTGTGTCAGGACCAGGACGCGGACTTTTTTTCCGGTCCCGTGCGGAAGGATAACCGTTCCGCGGATATTCTGATCGGCATACCGGGGATCAACGCCCAGGTTGAGCGTCAATTCTATGGATTCGTCGAATTTGGCATTTGCGGCTTTTTTGATCAGTTCAAGCCCGTCGGCAAGGGAGTATTCCGTCACCTTGTCAACAAGACTCAGATTTGCCGTATATCGCCTACTGTGATTCATTAATTCCTGCCTCCAGTTAACCTTCAATCTTTAATCCCATGCTGCGGGCGGTTCCTGCGATCATTCGCATCGCCTGCTCCACGGTATGGGCGTTTAAGTCGTTCATTTTCAATGTGGCAATTTCCTCAAGATCCTTCTGCGTGACTTTTCCCACTTTCTCCTTGTTGGATACGGCGGAGCCTCGTTCGATCTTGGCGGCTTTTTTCAGCAACACTGCTGCAGGGGGTGTTTTCGTAACAAATGAAAACGAGCGGTCGGCATACACGGTGATCACAACAGGAATGATCGTGCCCATTTGGTCCTGGGTCTTTGCATTGTATGCTTTGCAGAACTCCATGATATTCACACCATGCTGTCCCAAAGCCGGGCCAACGGGCGGGGACGGGTTCGCTTTGCCTGCAGGAAGCTGTAACTTGATGATTGCATCTACTTTCTTTGCCATACTTCTTCTTACCTGTTTTTAGGTTTAATCGTTTCTTATTTCTCTTTTTCCACCTGAAGATAATCCAGTTCCACAGGGGTTGAGCGGCCGAAAATGCTGACCATGACCTTCAGCTTGCGCTTTTCGTCATTGACCTCCTCAACCGTTCCGGAGAAATCAACAAAGGGGCCGTCGACCACCTTGACGGGATCACCCGCACGGAAGGGCGTTGCCATCACCTCGCGGCCGTCTTTCTTTTCGACCTCGCCCAGGATGCGTGCAACTTCTTTGTCCGTCAATACCTGCGGTATTCCCTGCGATCCGACGAAGCTGATCACGCCGGAAATGTTCTCGACGAAGTATTTCGTTTCCGAGGTCATTTCCATCTTGATCATGATGTAGCCGGGATAGAATACCTTGACCCGGGTACGTTTCTTCCCGTCCCGCATTTCCACGACGTTCTCGGTCGGGACGAGGACGTTCTCGATGGATTCGGCAAATCCGGACTGATCGGCCTCATAAATGATCCGATCCGCCACCTGGCGTTCTTTTCCGGACAGTGCCTTTAAGGTATACCACTTCATTGTATTACAACCACTCAATTAATTTACGGACCAGGGTACCGACGCCGAAATCGACCACGGCGACGAAAAGCGTCACAAAGGCCGAAAAGACCAGTACCACTCCCGTTGAGG
>CALMFL010000312.1 GCA_937862595.1 uncultured Fidelibacterota bacterium | reverse complement strand
GAAATGTTCGGCGGGAACGCGGACCGTCAGGTTCGCATACAGCCGGTTATAGCTGCGGCTTTGCTGTTCCTGCTGAAGGACGCCCTTGTATTCCGACACCAGATCCGCAAGGATGCCGAGCGAGGAATCCAGGCGGTTCACCTCGTATCCGAGGCTGGCGGAGCGGATGACCTTCTGTTCGATGGAGGATTCCTGGACCCGGATATTTCCGCCGCCCATGGCACGTTTCGGAGCCGCCGCGGCATCTTCCATATACAGGCGCGTTTCGGCAGGCATTGCCGGTTCGATATCTTTCCCGCAGGATATGAGCAGGATCAGGGCACTTAAAACAATGATCGGACGTTTCATGGAACCTCCCGGGTTACTTCATTCCCGTACTGCCGAACCCGCCCAGACCCCGGTCGGATTCGCTGAGTTCTTCAACTTCCGTGATCTCGGGATGTTTCGGGGTTTGGAAAACAAACTGCGCGATCCGGTCGCCGCACTGGATCCGGAAATCCTCATCGCTGAAATTGGCCAGGATCACCCCGATCTCATTGCGGTAGCCTGCATCCACCGTGCCGGGAGCGTTCAGACAGAATACGCCGGTTTTCAGAGCCAGTCCGCTGCGGGAACGCACCTGCAGTTCCATCTCAGCCGGCAGTTCCACGGCCAGACCGGTTTTCACCAGCTTCCACTTTCCTGCGGGAATGACGGTGTCTTCTACCGAGGTGACATCGTATCCCGCATCATAGGCGTGCTGCTGGAAAGGAATGACGGCCTTGGGCGAAAGGCGTTTGAATTTAACTTGCATGACAGCGTAAGTCCTTATTTGTTGAAGTTTTTGCTTGACTTTAGCTCAATTTATCAAGAATATCACACCGGCGACGCCGAGGTGGTGAAATTGGTAGACGCAGTGGACTCAAAATCCACCGGGCTTCGGTCCTTGAGGGTTCGATTCCCTCCCTCGGTACCACTCTCTAAACCCTTCGAAAGAAGGGTTTTTATACTTCAACTCAAAATCCACCGGGCTTCGGTCCTTGAGGGTTCCCCCGATCCCGATGCTTTGGGACGGGGCTCCCCCGGTACGAACAAGCCTCTCATGAAGATGAGGGGTTTGTTTTTATCACGGCAATTATTTCAATGCATAAAAATAGGAGGAAAGAGGGGGAAATACAATTGAAAATGTGTTGACGATCATTATCGGGTCACGCCATGGCGTGATCCGATAATGACGGATGATCCTGTAGAGCCATGCCATGGCATGGCTCTACATATCAAATTAAAATTAAGACAGGCCACGGCTTGTCTACGGTTAAAACGTGACCCCGGTCATACATGAAAATTCAATATTGAAATTGAATGATTTATGTCATTTATTTATACATGGGACGAGAATTGTATCATGATAAATATCTTATGGGGTCGTTGCGGTTACCTGATTGGGATTATCGGACAGAAGCCCGTTATTTTATTACGGTAAGAACAAAAGAAAGAGGGAATATTCTCGGTAAGATCATTAATGGGGAAATGATACCGAATCAAATCGGGATCATTACAAATAAAATTATCCTTGATATCCCGGACCATTTTCCGCATGTTATTTTACATGAACACGTCGTCATGCCGGATCATGTTCACATATTGTTGGAAATAAATAAACGAACTGTTGATGCCGTAGAGACACACCATGGTGTGTCTCTACGGAAATATTCCCAACCTAACGCCTCACGCCATGGCGTGAGGCGGCAAATGGTGACAGGTCATCACCTGTCGCAACAAATTCATCGACCGCAAAAAGGTTCAATTTCGATCGTGATTAATCAATTTAAAGGGGCAACAGTACGTTATTGCAATAAACATCATATTCGATTTGCATGGCAGGGTAATTATTACGACAGGATCATTCGCAATGAATGGGAATTGGCAAACACAAAGAATTATATTCGAAACAATCCAAAGAATTGCCACCATTCTTCGTGAAAACTCAATGACAATCCACGGGCTGTTTTCATATCAGGTTATCCCGGCTTGCCATTTCCCCTTTATTATAATGACCGATACCTTGTTCGATAGCGGAAAACCGAGTCCCCTCGATCAGAAAGAAAAACACCTTGTGGACAAAAATATAACTAAATGATGCTTGTAAAATAATTAAATCTTTATTATTTTTCATACCAATAGAACGAACTAAATAATTCATTATGTTTTTTCGGAGGCGGTCATGCTTGGAAACAGAGCCGGATATGAAGCGGTTGAAAGTTTGGGACTGATCATTGAGGTCCTTGCCGGCCATATCAACTATGAGAGTTTTGAAGAGCTGAAATCCGCGGAACTCACGCAACTTGACTGCGGTCCTTTCCGTAAGTATATCGTTGATTTGCGAAGAGCCTCAATTGATATCGAGAACGGAGAATTGTTCAGGATCTTTCATTATTTTGAGAAAAATGAATC
>CALMFL010000311.1 GCA_937862595.1 uncultured Fidelibacterota bacterium | reverse complement strand
GCATCGATCCCGTAATTTTCGAAGGGGAAGATATAGGGAAACAGAAGGGTATCGGTTTTGGCAAGCAGCCAGAGGGCCGACAGGGAATCTATCGAGGTCAGTTGTTTTTTCAGCGAGGCCACCCGCGCCATATCGATATAGGGCTTCAGCGGGATCGTATCGGCGACAATGCGCGAAAAATGGTAGTCTCCGTAGCGTGCGGCATCGATCGTGACCGGATCCAGTTCGCGAAGCAGCTGTCTGACAAGCAGGATCCCGGAACTGTCCCGCAGTTCGCTGAGAAAAATGCACAGGCTGTCCGTGATGAGGGTATTGTATTTTTCTTCCAGCGTGACCTCGCCGGAGAGCCAGTGTTTGGCCTGCGCTTTCAGATGATCCATCAGGGAGTCGGAGTATACTTCCGGCGCGCCCGAAGCGGTCCCGTACACCAGGATGTCATAGACGGTGGAATCGGAAGGCCACAGGGTCTCCAGAATGAAGGTCGTGTCGGGAGGCAAGGGTTCGGGCAGGACCGCAACCGAAGCGGTATCCGGCAAGCTGTCGGCAAGCGCCGTGAACAGCATCGTATCGGCGAGCGAGCTGTCGGGTGCGTCAGCAAGCAGTGTGTCGGACAAGGGTGCGGCGCTGGTGTCGAACATGCCCAGGGCGCGGGCTTCATAAAACCCTTTCAGGTAGGAAAAATAGGGCGGCAGGTATTCGGCGTCGTCTTTCATTTCGGAGAGCTTGTCGTTGATATCGGTCGGCGTTCCGTTGTACCAGACGTTCGACACCACCTGTCCTCCGTTCTTTTCCACGCTTTTCATAAAGGCGTTCGCAATCGCGATCCCGTCCTCGGTCGTCGGGGCGATGATGCCGAAACGGCGGCAGTTCAGCCGGTCCGTCGCATGATCGGCGAGCGCCCGGGCGCGCTGCTGCTGCTCGGGATTCAGCTGAAAGATCGAAGCGCCCATTTTTGTTAGATCATCCGCCGTTGCGGTCGGCGCGATCAGGGGAACGCCGGCGTATTCGCAGAGCGGCGCCATGGAGACGGCCATCTCGCTGGTCAGGGGACCGATCACGGCGGCAATTTCCTGCATTTCCAGCAGGGCTTTCAGATTGCTCAGGCCGGTCTGTATCCTGCTTTCGGTGTCCACAATGACGATGTTGACGCGCTTCTTGCTTTTGTTGCGGTTCGACTCGTAGGCGTACTTGATGCCTTCAAGCAGTTCGTTCCCGGTCTCGGAATATTTGCCTGTGAGGGGAAGTACCACCGCGACCGTGATCTCGGGCTCTTCGCTTTTGGCGCTTTTATTCAGATACTTGATCAGGTTCTTGTATTTGTTGACAAACGCGACGTGGGTCAGCCCCGTCTTGACTTCCTGCAGAAGGCCGTTGGCTCCGGCATAATCCCCCAGGGCGATACAGCGCTCCGCCCAAAGAAGCTTCAGGTAGTTCAATGACGCCTCTCCCACGACCAGGGGCGAAAGCATCTCGAAATCGGAGGGTATAAGATAATAGCGCGCAAGGTCGTCGCAGAAGGTCATGACATCCTGATTCAGCCCTTCATCCGCTTCAAGGGAAAGGATGCGTATTGCGGAGAGCATGGCGGGGTAGAACTGTTTCTTCATGGCCAGGGCTTTGGCACGTTCGAACATGACATCGGGAAGATAACGGCTTTCGGGGAAGTTCCGCTCAAAGAGCCGGCTGTCCTGGACGATCTGATCGTAATTCCCCAGTTCAAAATCACATTTGGCGATCATGAACAGCGACAAGGCAGCAAATACGTTGCGGGAGATCGGTTCCGAATCGTAGGCGGTGCGAAAGGTGGTCAGGGCTTTTTCATAAGCGCCCCGCTGGAATTGCTGGATTCCTTCGTCCACGTCGGAACGGTTGGCGGCCGAGAGGCCCGCCGCCATCGCCAGGAGCAGGAAAAGCACAATGCCATGTCGGGGGGTTCTAGTCTTCATTCCGGTAGTGAAGGTCCCAGGTTTTCAGGTGTTCCAGTTTGTCGTACGCCGTCAGGTTGAACTGGATCGGCGTTACGGAAATATAATTGTTTTTGATCGCAGTATCATCTATTGTTTCCTTTTCCCTCAGTTCTTTTTTGATCCCGCCCATCCAGTAGTAGGTCCTGCCCTTGGGATCGACGCGCTTGGAGAAGCTTTCTTTCCATTGCGCCATTCCCTGCTCGGTGATCATCACGCCGGCGATCGCGGCGGAAGGGACGTTCGGGATATTCACATTCAGCACGATGCCGTCCGGCATGCCCTGTTCGATCACGGTCCGCACCAGGTCGCGTGTAAAGCGCACGGCGGTTTCCCACAGCGGGTCCTTGTAGGTGGTCAGGCTGACCGCAATGGCGGGGATGCGGTTGAAAGCGGCTTCCGCGGCGCCGCCGACCGTTCCCGAATAGATCACGTTCAGCCCGGTATTGCAGCCGAGATTGATCCCGGAGATCACCAGGTCGGGACGATGGTCCATGATCTCGGTAAGCGCCAGCTTCACGCAATCGGCAGGCGTTCCGCAAACGGCGGTCCCGGTAAAAAGGCCGTCCCGCACGACGGTCCGCACGGGCATGGGTTTGTCGAGCGTGATCCCGTGGCCGACCGCGCTCTGCTCGCCGTCGGGCGCTACGACGGTAACGGACCCGAAGCCGCGCACGGCCTCATACAGTTTCGCAATGCCCGGGGCGTCGATGCCGTCGTCGTTCACCAGTAAGATATTCACCTTGTCTCCATATGTTTTGTCAGGATCAGCGCGTTCGCATGATCGTGTTCGTAGTAGTCCGGGCGGAATCCTTCGCGCAGGAAGCCGTTCTTTTCATAGAAGGCGATCGCGGCGGGATTCCGGTCGCTGACCTCGAGGGTAATGATCCGCTTCCCTTCGTCCCGCGCCAGCCGGATCAGCTTGTTCATCATCTTTTGGGCCACGCCCTTCCGGCGGACATCCCGGCGCACCGCAATGTTGTTCAGGTGCAGTTCGTCCTCGATCTTCCAGCAGCAGAGATATCCGGCGATCTTTCCCGCTGCGGCGGCGACCCAGGTGATCGCAACGGGCAGATACAGCTCGGAATAAAAATGTATCTCCGCCCAGGGATCGTTAAAGCTTTCCTTTTCGATCAGCATGACCTCCGGAATGTCGTCGGAGCGCATCTCGCGTATTCGTATCATACGGCCGTATCCGCTTTCCATTCTTTGGGCTTGTAGTCCATGCCGTATTCCAGGACCAGGCTGTCGTAGTCGGTTCCGGCGCTGTCGTTCCCGTAGCGGATATAATAGTCCCCGATCATAGAGGGAAGCACGGGCCGTTCGCTCACGCGGAGACTGTCCCCGAGCTCTGCAAGCGCTTCATTGGAAATAATGTGGCGGCAGCCGGGAAACCAGTCCTTAAGTTCGCGGATCTGCCCGTAGCGGATCTCCAGCGGACCTGCGGGATCCTGCAGGGCGGCGGCGTAAATGTAATCACGGTGCGAGCGGATGACCCAGACGGGCTGTTCGTCATCCTTCGCCGTGTCGCGCGTGGCTGCCAGATAGGCGTTCATTGTATTCACGCCCGCAAGGGGGATCTTGTTCGGGTAGACGAGCCCCTTGGCAAAGCTCATGCCGATCCGCAGGCCGGTAAAGGAGCCCGGTCCGGCGGAGACGATCACGGCGCGGAGTTTTTCCACGCGGATGGTCTGATCCTCCAGCAGCTGTCCGACCAGGCCGACAAGTTTCTCGGCATGAACGCGGGCTTCCTGCAGGTAGCTTTCGGCGACGCATTCGCCGTTCTCGTGCAGGGAGGCCCCGCAGACCAGGGAAGAGGTTTCAAGCGCCAGGATCATTTACAGCTCCAGTTCTCTCGGCGAGCGTATGACGATCTCGCGCGTATGGTCGTCGACATAGCTCAGATGAAGTTCAAGGCAGTCGTCGGGAATATGCGCCGCAATGTTTTCCGGCCATTCGATCAGTACGACGCCGTCCTTTTCAAGGTATTCGTCAAACCCCAGCATGATGATCTCGTCGGGGTGCTTGATACGGTAACAGTCAAAATGAAAGATCGGCAGGTCGCCGCTGTATTCGTTGATCAGGGTGAAGGTCGGACTGGTCGCCGGCTGATCGGCATGCAGGTAAGTGCAGACACCCTGGGTAAAGGTGGTTTTTCCCGCGGCCAGGTCGCCGTAAAGCGCGACCACGTCATTCGGCCTGAATTGCGAGGCAAGGCGGCCGCCCAGTGCGGCCGTCTCCCCGGGGGACTTGCTGATAAAAATGTAGCGGTTCTTGTTCATCGTTTCGGGCTCAGCATCGCAACCGGCAGGATCATTTCATCCATGGAGATGCCGCCATGCTGAAAGGTGCCCGGGTAGATCTTTTCGTATTTTTTCATATTGTTGGGGTAAAGGAAGAAGTAGTCGTCCCGCGCGAAGATATAGGTCGTGGCCAGCTGGGTCTGCGGGAGGCGGAAGGCCGCGGCGTCCTTGGTGTAAACGGCGGTCTTGCTTTGTACGACGAGATTCCGTCCCGTTTTGTAACGAAGGCTGTCGGTGGAATCGCGGTCGGCCTTGACCACCGATCCGCGGTTCACGCGCAGACTCCCGTGATCCGAGGTTATCACGACATGGAAGCCCGCGTCGCCGGCCAGTTCGATGACCCGCCGCAGGTAGGAATTCTCCATCCAGTTACGGACCACATTGCGGTAGCCCGCTTCGTCCGGGACGATCTCAAGCAGGATGTCGGAAACGGAGCGCTTGTGCGCAAGAATATCGACGAAATTTGCGACCAGCACGATCAGGTCGTTGTTCCGGATATCCGAAAAACGGTTGGCCAGCGTGTCGCCGTACTTGGAATCGCTCACCTTGTGAAACGAATGTCCGTTCCTGAGATGCAGGTTCTCTTTCTTCAGATAGTCGGTGATCAGCTGGGCTTCGTAGCGGTTCATGCTCTCTTCACTGTCCGGATTGGCGTAAAGGTCGGGATAGCGGACGTTGATGGCGTCGGGATACATGCCTGCGAAGATCGCGTTCCGGCTGTAAGGGGTCGCGGTCGGGAGGATGCTGAGGTGCGAGCGAAGTTCGGTGTCGAACTGCTGATAGAAGAGGGGCGCGATCGCCATCCAGTGGTCGTAGCGCAGGCAGTCGATCAGGACAAAGAGCGTTTTCTTGTTCGCCCTGAGCAGCGGTGCGACGTAGGTGTCCATGACATAGGGGGACATCGGGATATCGGGGGACTGCCGGACCCAGGCGGTATAGGAATCCGCGACCAGCCGCTGAAATTCCCGGTTGGCGCTTTCGAGCAGTTCCGCCAGAAAATGCTCCAGGTCGTACTGGATGTTCCGGGAGAATTCGATCTGCCAGTATGCCAGCCGTTCGTGGATCGCCGTCCATGTTTTAAGGGAGGTGATGCCCCCGTAAAGCGCGGCGCTGGTGGCCTGATAAAAATCCATAAACTCCCGTGCGCGCATCTCCCGTGCGATATCGGCGCTGTCGAGAGTCTTCTTCAGACTGAGCAGCACCTGGGAGGGATTGATCGGTTTGGTCAGATAATCGGAAATTTCCTTTCCGATCGCATCTTCCATGAGCGATTCTTCCTCGTTCTTGGTGATCATCACCACGGGCATGCCGGGCCGCAGCTCACGGATCTTCTCCAGGACGGCAAGGCCGTCCAGGCCGTCCATCATCTCGTCCAGCAGGGCGGCGGAAATATACTCGTGCCGGATGATCTCGAGCGCGTCCACCCCGTTCGTGGCGGTCTTGACCTCGTAGCCTTTTTCTTCAAGAAAGATGATATGCGGACGCAGGAGATGGATCTCGTCGTCAACCCATAAGATCGTATGTTTGCTTGTGTTCTCGGTCATCCGATTAATTTAATCCCAAATTTAAGCGATACAAAGCGATTTGCGTGCGGTCTCCCTATTTATTTGCGGGACCGGCATTTGTTCCGTGCAAATATCGGCGCCGCGTAAAAAAAAAGTATGATTTTCAGGAAGGATTGCGTAGTTTTTTCGAGGAGGGAACATTATGAACCGGCTTTTGCACCCGCCCGTTTTTCAGGGCTCACTTCGCCGAAAGGCCTATTTCGAGGGATGGTACATCAAATGTCTCTGCGACGACCTGCAATCGTCCATTGCCTTTATTCCGGGCGTATCCCTGCATGAAGGGGACCGGCATGCCTTTATCCAGGTCAATACCTCGGAGGGAGAAACCGAGTATATCCGCTTTCCCGTGGAAGCCTTCACGTTTTCAAAAACGTCCTTTGATGCCGCGATCGAGGCCAACCGTTTTTCCGACGGCGGCATCCGCCTCTCGGTTGACCGGCCGGGCCTTTCCCTGCACGGCGAGCTGTCCTTCAGCGACATGCACCCGTATCCCTCGCGCTTCCTGGCGCCGGGGATCATGGGCGTCTTTACCTTCATCCCCTTTATGGAATGCTACCACGGGGTGGTTTCGATGAAACACCGCATCCGCGGAAAGGTCAGCTTCAACGGGCGGGATTATGTTTTTGAGAACGGCGTGGGGTATATAGAGAAGGACTGGGGAAGCTCTTTCCCGGAATCGTGGGTGTGGATGCAGGCCAATCCCTTCAGGAACAGCGACGCCTCGTTCATGCTCTCCGTGGCGAAGATCCCCTGGATGGGATTAAGCTTCACCGGACTGATCGGATTTCTTTACCATGACGGCCGGCTGGAACGCTTCGGGACCTATCTCGGGCACAAGGTCGTCAGGATGGAAGCCGATAAGGAAACCCTGCGGCTCGCTCTGGAAAACCGGAAGCATCGTTTGTCCGTGACCGCGGGACAAGGCCGGGGAGGCAAGCTGACCGCACCGGTCCGGGGGAAAATGGAACGCAGCATGAAAGAAAGCCTGAACGCCGACCTTGAGATCGAACTGCGGGACCCGCAGGGAAAGATCCTGTTCAGCGGAACGTCCCATATCGCGGGATTCGAAGCGTCGGGCGATATCGGCGGCTTGCTGCCGAAAAAACGCTGACACCGTCATTACCACTTCATTTCAACTTCCGCCGCCGCACCCTCGCTGCAGAGCAGAAAGCTGCAGCGCAGCGTTCCCAGCATGACCGAATATAACAGATCAAGATACGTAATGTCGTTTACGGGCATCCGCCGGATGGTGTAGCGTGAAGCGGTCGCCGGACGCAGGATGTACAGGATGGTCCCGTCGCTGTATCCGCGGGAAAGCTGGAGCCGCAGCAAGGTTCCGGAATGCCGGTAGCTAAGCCGGGTCAGGGCGGCACAGGCGCTGCGGTGCAGAACATCCGCCTGGACCTGCGCATCAAGACGCAGGGAGCGGCTCAGATCCAGCTTTATCTGGCCCTTCAGGATGCGGCTGTGTTCGCTCTGCCGGGTTTCCGGAAAAGGAAAGCGGCCTGACGCGGACATGAACTCCCGGATTTTTTCATCATAGAACAACCCGAACTCAAAGGGCGTCCGCGCATAAACGGCGCTGAGCCAATAGCGGCTTTCCCGCTGCCGGGGATGAGTGATCGCATAAAAAGCGCTGTGCAATTTCCAGGCGCCGGCCGGGACCTGTCCGGCGGCCGTAAAGCCCCTGCTTCCCGGGATCAGACCGGAGCCCCATTTGCTGTCGGGACTGCAGGCGATGAAATCCGGGCTTAGCCAGACGGCGCCGGCATGCCAGCGGAAAGGTCCCTGCCGGATCAGGACCTCCCCGGCGAGATGGTTCACGCCGTAAAGGCTGGCGGAGCCGTTAAAATGGCCGCTCAGGACCTTCCCGCTATGCGAAGCCCAGATCTCTGCGATCATCCGCGCCGTTCCGTAAAGCGCCAGTCCCGTAGTCAGGACTTTGTCCCGGTATTGCAGGCTTGCCCCGTTGATGCTTTTTGTACGGAAAAGGTCCAAGGACAGGGACTTCCATTGCGCGCCGGCATATACAAGGGACGGGCAATAGGTGTAATTCCCGATCGCGGCCTTCACTCCCTCCATCCGGAAATTGGATGCCGGATCGGGACTGAAGCGCATCATGGTGTTGCCCAGGATAAACCCCTTCGCGATATGCACGCGGCCCCGGCCCGCGCCCGCACGAAAGGGGCCCGCGGAAAACGAACCGGAAACAAGCTGTTCCGGATCGCCGGTATCGCTGAGTCCGGTGTAGTACAGAGTGAAGGGAGCCCGCTCGAGCACGGCGGTGTGCTGGTAGCTGAAGCCCTGTTTCAGGGCCAGCCGTGTCACGATGCGCGCGCCGCCCACGGCTTCATCGAACAGGGCCGGGGGGAACAGTTCGGGGTAGGCAAGGGTGTCCTCCCCGGCCGCAAGCGAAAGGAACGCCGCGGCAAGGCTCAGGCAGATCCGGAAAGAGTTTGTATGATCAGTACGCATAGGCAATGAAGAGCACGTGGGAAATGCCCAGCACCGGATGAAGGCGCAGATTTTCTTCCACCTCCCAGCGGCGGACCCGTATCCGGATGCGCAGGGCAAGATCGTTATCCCAGACATCGTATCCCGCCGTAAGGGTCAGCGCCTTTCCGGGAAGGTACGACATCTGAAGGACGCCCTTCCAGGGAAGAGCGGCACGTTTGCTCAGACAGCCGGACAGGCGGATGAACGGGAGGGGCGCATAGCTGATCCCGGCAAGGGTCTCGGATTCAAAGATCCCGGCGGCAGGCTCCCGGGGAAACGAAAGCGCATAACGGCTCCGGAGCAGCACCTGCCATTGGGGATGGGGAACCAGCCGGACCGAGCCCGAGCAGGAACCCCCGTGCAGGGTCTCAAGACCGGGGATGGCGGAAATGCCGTAGTGCACTTCAAGCCCGGCGCGCAGATGCTCTTCCTTCAAAACGGGAAAGGCGGCACTGAGAACGTGGTTCGCCATCAGGCGATGATACTGCGTCATGAATGAGAGAGAGAAACTCCGGGTCCCGGCGTATATCAGGCCCTCCCGGATACCGAATTCCCTGAAACCCGGGCTCCATCCGCTGACAAAACACAGAGTGTCCGCAAAAAGGGAGGGATCCGCCAGGCAGGAAACCGCATCGTTTTCATCGTCCGGGAAAAGCGGAAGATTATCCTGCATATGCCAGACAACTCCGGATAAGCACCACGGCAGAAAAGTAATGAGTACGATGTAGATCGCTTTCGGCATAGGTCCCCGCTCGTCCCCGAAATTATGCCAAATTCCGGAGATAATCAATCGCGCAGGGAGAGGTGTGACGAAGGTCACAAATTAAGCACTGAGCACTGGGTGCTGGGCACTGAAAGGTGAGCGCTGAACGCTGGGAGATGTGGTCTTATTCTTCCCAAAAATCGGAGGCGATCTCGATCAGGTTTCCTTCGGGGTCGGCGATCATGGCGGAACGCATGTGCCAGGGTTCGTTGCGCGGAGCATAGACGACGGCTGCGCCGTTCGCGACCAGCTTTTCGAAAGTACTGTCCACATTCTGCGGCTCCCCGGCGTTGAGCGAGAGTTCAAAACTGCCGTTCAGGCCCTCGGGGTAGGACGGCGTCTGGCCGAGCAGGTCCGGAAGCTTGTCGCGTTCGTACATGGCGAAGCGGATGCCTTCGTGCATAAATTCGGCATAAGGCCCGTCGCCGTTCCAGTCGATCGGGATCCCGACGACGTCGCGGTAAAACCGGACCATGGCATTCAGGTCGCACACAAACAGGCCGATGAGATCGAAACGCATCTGCATGATCACCTCCCGTTTCGGGTAATTAGGTCAGGGATGAAACTCTGTCTCCGACAGGCTCGGCATGGATCGTCGCCTCGATCTGCCGGTCTTCCCGGATCTTGTTCTCGATCAGCGTGATGCGGTCGTGCGCTTCACGCAGGGAAAGTTCCGGCGGCAGCTGAAGATGGAAGGTAAGTTCGACATGCCGGCCGTAGCGATGAATGTGAACGTGATGCACATGGCAGGGCATGTCCATCAGTCCGTCACAGGTCGCCGAAAGATATTCGAGTATTGCCTTGTCCGGCGATTCGCCTAAAAGGGGCTTGACCCCGTCAATCATGATCTGTATGGCGGTCCATCCGATCATGACCGCGACGATCAGGGTCAGGACGCCGTCGATCCACCAAACATAACGCCCGAACAGAATGCCCGCCAGGATGACCAGGGAGGAAATGGCGTCGCTGCGATGATGCCAGGCGTCCGCCTTCAAGGAGAGGAAGCCGGTTAAGCGGTGGCAGCGGAAAGCGTACTGAGCCATCAGTTCCTTGACGACGACCGACAGCGCCGTCACGACGATCGCCACGGTCCCGTAGGCCGCCTGAAGATGATTTGAGAGGCGGTCGATGCCTTCCAGAACGAAATCGAAGGCGATCATGACCAGCAGCATTCCCACGATCAGGGAAGCGATCAGCTCCGCCCGTCCGTGCCCGAAGGGGTGCTCGCGATCGGGTTTTCGTCCCGCGATCCGGACGGCGACGATAATGACCAGGGAAGAAAGGGAGTCGGACAGGGTATGCCATGCATCGGCGATCATCGCGGATGAGGCCGACAGGATCCCCGCCCAGAGTTTTATTCCAAAGAGAAGGATATTCCCGATGAGGGACAAACGGCCTTCGCTCAGCGCGATCTTGGCGGAATCGTTTTTTTTCACAGGATCGTTCATTTTTAGTTCAGAATGTTCTCTATGGCCCTGATGAGATCGGACTGACGGTAAGGTTTTTTCAGATAGCCTTTGACGCCGAGCTCTTTGAGGGCGGTGGTCTGTTCGTTGTTGGCAAATCCCGAGGAGATCAGGACGGCCACCTCCGGGTCGATCCGGATCAGCTCCTTGTATATCTGCACGCCGTCCATTTCGGGCATGATCACATCCAGAATGACGGCCACGATCTTGTCCCGGTTCTCCCGGAAGATCGCAACCCCGTCCTGGCCGCGGCCGGCTTCCAGGACATCATATCCCATATACTCAAGAGATTTTGCGAGCATTCTCCGGATGGCTTCCTCGTCGTCGATGATCAGGATGGTGCTGCCGCTGACCGCCCGGTGTGTCCGGGTCCTGTTCTCGGTCCTGACCTCTTTGGGCTTGAGGGCGGATACCGGGAAATAAATATGGAACACCGTTCCCTCTCCGGGTGTGCTTTCGGCGTAGATGCTTCCGTTGTGGGCGTTAATGGTCCCGTAGACGGACGAAAGTCCCAGTCCGGTGCCCTTTCCCGCGTCTTTGGTGGTGAAGAAGGGCTCGAATATCTTGGAGAGCACCTCTTTTTCCATGCCGATGCCGGTGTCGCTGACATGCAGGGCGATGTAATTGCCGGGTTCGATGTCGACGGGGAACAGGGGAACGTCCTCTTCATAAACGGCGATGTTTTCCGTGCGAAGCTCGAACACCCCGCCGTCGGGCATAGCGTCGCGGGCGTTGAAGCCCATGTTCAGCAAAATATTCTGAAGCTGGGCGAACTCGCCCATGATATAATGTTCCTTCGCCTTCAGAAAATGTTTGACGGTAATGTTCTTGTGCAGGGCGTGGCGCAGCAGGTCCATGGAGCCAAGGATCATTTCGTGGATGTCGATCGCCGTCGTCTGTTTGCGCTGTTTGCGCGAGAAGGTCAGCAGCTGATCGGTGAGGGTCGCCGCCCGCTCGCAGGTATCGGTAATGTTCTTGCAGTAATAGCTGAGCTCTTCGTCATCCTTGAGCTCTTCGGTCAGCAGTTCGGCAAAGCCGAGAATGGTCGCCAGCATGTTGTTGAAGTCATGCGCGATGCCGCCGGTGAGCTGTCCCATGGCTTTCAGTTTGCGGGATTGCGCCAGGGTTTCTTCCTGAAGCTTGATGGTGTCGAGCATGGAGCGTTCTTTGGTGATGTCAATGCTGACGCCGATGATCATTTTAGGCTGGTTTTGATCGTCGCGCTCAATGACCTGCATCGTACAGCGGAACCATCGCGCCGTACCCTCCGGCGTGTTCAGGCGGAATTCAAATTTGGTGGAGTTCGCTTTCTGGCGGAAACTGCCGTCAACGGCCTTCATCAGTTTCGGCAGGTCGTCAGGGTGGACCAGTTCGTACCATTGCCCCAGGCTAAGGGTGGTTGCGCCTCCCTTGATGCCGTAGAGGTGCATCAGCTGGACGTCCGGGATCCAGGTCTTTGCCGGGAGGTGGATCGTAAAGGTCCCGATCATGGCGGCGTCGAACGCGGTGTTCAGCCGTTCGCGGTTCAGGATGAGTTCACGCTGGCGCTGATGCAGTTCGGTCGTGTCGGAAAGCAGTTCGATCACGCTGATGATCTCGCCTTCGCTGTTAAAAATGGGCGTTGAGGAAACGCTCCAGATGCGGTCTTTTCCGTGCGGCTTTTCGGTCTGTACGCGCTTGCCTTCGCGGATCGCTTCCCGGGAGGTGCAGGGGACACATTCCTCATCGGAACTGTGAAAGACCTTATAACATTTTTTGCCGATGATCTCGGCGGCCGTCTCAAATCCCGCCATGCGCGCAGCGGCATCGTTGGCCTGAATAATGTTGCCTTTCAGATCCATCATGACAATGCCCTCGCCCAGCGCCTCATAGATTGATATCTGTTCGCGCTTCAGATGCTCGCTCTGTTCCTTGTAGCCGATGAGTTCGGAGACATCCTGAAAGATACCGCGGTAAGCGATGATCTTGCCTTTTTTGTCGTGTTCGTAGAAGCCGTGGACACGCAGGGAATAGGTGATGCCGCTTACAATAACACGGAAAAAAGTCGACACGGGCGTTTTTCCCGCGGCATAGATCTCAAGTTCTTTTTTCAGCCTGTCGCGGTCGTCCGGATGCATGTATTGCATCAGTTCAACGAGGTCAAGCTTTTCGTTGGAGTTTTTAATGATTTGGGAGAGTTCGCCCTCAAAGGTGATCATGCCGGTCGCCGGATCCATGTCCCAGTTCAGCATTTTGCCGACCGCCTGGGAGTGCTCCAGCAGGGTGTTCCGCTCGTTCAGCTTCTGGATCATGATCTGCTGTTCGGTCACGTCCTTTCCGAAACACTGATACGCGACCGCCTGCTGATCTTCGCCGAAAATACCGCGGTAGGTCCACTGAATGAAGCGGTTCTCTCCGCCGGGTTCCGCATGAGAGAAAACCTGCGTATCGCTCGGGTTCTCCGGAGTGATGCGGTCCAGGTAGCGGATAAAGTCAATGTCCGCCCTGTCGGGAAAATGCTCCAGCAGGTTTTCGCCGATAAAATTGTAGAAATCCCCGCGGAACCAGTGCTGGAAGGCCTGGTTTGTGTACTCGATCTGCTTCCTGCCGTTGAAGCGGCAGAACATGATGGGCGAATCTTCCAGGACCGAGGTCATCAGCGCATGTTCGCGGATCATGTCCCGCTGCAGCTGATAACGTTCGATATGGGTCTTTAAGCGCGCCAGGAGGACCCGGTCATTGAACGGCTTGGAGACGTAATCGTCGCCCCCGACATCAAAACCCTTTTCCACGGCTTCCACATCGGTGCGCGCGGTCACAAAGATCACGGGGATCTGCTGGGTCATCGGGTTGTTCTTGAGTTTGGTGCAGACCTCGAAGCCGTCCATGCGGGACATCATGATATCCAGCAGGATAATGTCGGGATGGTATTCGTTCGCCACGCGGATGGCTTCCTCGCCGGACTGCGCGAGCAGTATATTGTATCCCTGCGTGGTCACGATCGAGGTAAGCACCTGAAGGTTAGCCGCGGTGTCGTCCACGATCAGGATCGTGATGTTCGTATTGTCCATGTGTATCCTGCTGTCCGTCCATAAGGACCGGGGAATAGCCTTTGTTATTCCACGAAGTAAAAAATATAACGATTGCGCATGATTCACAACAGTTATGTTTGCCAAACGCCGGTCCCGCCCTCCCCGGCCCCCCCGGGACGCACGAGGGTTATCCTGTCAACCCCCTTCACCGCCATCCGGATCATCCTGTCCCAAAGCCATCCCAAATATCCTGTTATCCTGTCTAAACTTCTTCCGGCATCCCGTCAAATAAAACCATGCACATCACCCCAAAAAATCCTATCTTTTACCCATGATAAAAAACGACCTGAACATCCTCGAGCCGGGCCGGGTGGACTACACGGCGGCCCTTGAGCTGCAGCGCGACCTCCATGCAAAACGCGTCCGGGACGAGATCCCCGACACGCTCATTCTGCTGGAGCACCCCCCGGTCTATACCCTCGGCCGCCATGCGGACGGCGGTAACATCGTATGGGACGAGAGCCGGCGGCGCGAACGCGGGGTGGACGTGCGGCAGACGGACCGCGGGGGCGACGTGACCTATCACGGTCCGGGGCAGCTGGTCGGCTATCCCATCATCAAGCTCGCAAGCCGCGGACTGACGCCCCTGCGCCTTGTTGCATGGGTCGAAGACCTGATCATGCAGGTACTGAACGCCTTCGGGATCGCCTCCTACGTGCATCCCGACTATCCCGGTGTGTGGGTCGGCGACGCCAAGATCTGCGCGATCGGCATGCGGATAAAAGAAGGTGTGTCCTACCACGGCTTCGCCCTGAACGTGTCCACCGACCTGTCCTACTTCGAGGGGATCGTTCCCTGCGGCATTCAGGACAAGAGCGTGTGCTCGGTATCGTCGGTGCTTGGCAAAACAACCGATCCCGACGCCGTAAAAAAGATCCTTTCAAAAATCGCTCAGACCCCAAACTCCTGAAAATCCAAAAAAAAATACTTCGGGGAAACACTATCTCCCTAAGCCATCCGGTTCATTTCGTTTCAACACCATTCACGTCATCCTGTGATCCTGTCTGAACTTAAGTCGAAGCTATCCCGTCATCTCGTCTAAACACCATCCGGACCATCCCGTTATCCTGTCAAAGCATATCCTGTCATTTCGTCCATACCCCATCCGCGTAATCTTGTTATCCTGTCAAAGCTTATCCCGTCGCCGCATCCTCACAAAAAAACAATACCCATTAATTCAATTATTTCGTAATCTACGCGGGAAGCTTTTATTAAAATAATCACGAAGGAGCTCAGGGTGAAAACCGTTTACGCCGGAAATTTTGAGAAGTCGGACCGTTCGGACTGCCGCGTCGCGCTGACCTTGAAAAAAAGCGGGGGGATCGACATAACGCTGAACAGCAAGGTCGGCATTCTTTACGGAGCCGCCATCCGAAAGACCGCCGAAGAGGTGCTGGCCTTTTATGATATTCATCATGCGGCGATCGTCATCGAGGACACGGGGGCGACGGATCCGGTGATCTGCGCGCGGATCGAAGCCTGCGTGAAACAGCTTGTCAGGACGGACAAACATTATCTTCCCGGCATGCTGCCGCAGAATGCGGACGGGACCGCCCGGGACCGCCTGCGCCGTTCGCGGCTTTACCTTCCCGGAAACACGCCCAAGCTGGCCATCAACGCCGGCCTTCACAGCGGGGACGGCATTATTCTGGACCTTGAGGATTCGGTGGCGCCGGAACGCAAGGACGAGGCGCGCATCCTGGTCCGCAACACCCTGCGTGCCGTGGATTTCTACGGAGCCGAGCGCATGGTGCGCATCAATCAGGGCGAGCGCGGCCTGCTGGACCTGGACGCCGTGGTGTCCCAGCACGCGAACGTGATCCTGCTGCCGAAATGCGAAAGCCCGGAACAGGTCCGGAGCGTGGACGAACGTATCCAAACGCTTCGAAAACGCTTTCAGATCGGCAACGAGGTCTGGATCATGCCCATCATCGAAAGCGCACTGGGCGTGATGCGGGCCTTTGAGATCGCCGGCGCAAGTCCAAACCTGATCGCGCTGGCCGTCGGACTTGAAGACTATACCGCCGATATCGGCGTGCCGCGCACCCTCGAGGGAAGCGAGACCTTTTTCGCGCGCTGCCAGGTGGTGAACGCCGCCAAGGCGCACGGCCTGCAGGCGATCGACTCGGTCTTTTCCGACGTATCCGACATGGACGCCCTGCGCGAGAATGTCCTGGCCTCCAAAGCGCTGGGCTTCGACGGCATGGGCTGTATCCATCCGCGGCAGATCCGGGTCATTCATGAGGCGTTTGCGCCCACCGAAGAAGAGATCGCAAAAGCGCGGAAGATTGTGGAGGCCTTCGAGGCAGCCGAAAAGAAAGGACAGGGCGTGGTCGCCGTCGGATCCAAAATGATCGATCCCCCGGTGGTCAAACGCGCGCTCCGCGTCATGGAACTGGCGGGCAAAGCCGGCAAGAACTGAAAAATCCCAAAGGGAGAACGATACATGAAGATGGTTAAAAACGCAGTCGGACGCATGGTGCCGACCGAGATCAACGGCGAGAAGGTCATTCCCTACAAAGGCATCGGCAAGCATCGCCCCGAAGGCAGAAAATACGCACCCAAAATCGTTACGGCTGCGGACTATCCGCCCGACGGCGATAAGCGCGTGCCATCGCTCAAAGAGGCGCTGGTCAAAGCCGGACTGAAGGACGGCATGGTCATTTCCACGCACCATCACCTGCGAGACGGCGACCTGGTCGCCAACCAGATCTTCGATATCGCCGCGGAACTCGGCGTCAAGGACCTGGTCTGGTTCCCCTCGGCGTCCTTTCCCTGCCATAAGGAGGTCATCAAACATCTCGAAAGCGGAGTGGTCCATCATATCGAAGGCAGCATGAACGGACCCCTGGGACGTTTCACCTCCGAAGGAAAAATGAAGGGCACGGCCGTCCTGCGCTCCCACGGAGGACGCTATCAGGCCGTGCAGGACGGTGAAGTAAAGATCGATATCGCCGTGCTCGCGGCGCCGACGGCGGATGCCTTCGGGAACGGGCACGGACTGGAAGGGCCTTCCGCCTGCGGCGGACTCGGCTATGCGCTGGCGGATTACCAGTTCGCCGAAAAAGTGATCGTCGTCACGGATAACCTCGTTCCCTTTCCCGCCATTCCCATGCAGATCATCGGGAATTACGTGGATTATGTGGTCGAGATGGACAAGATCGGCATTCCCGAGCTCATCGTTTCCGGGACCACCCAGATCACCAAAAGCCCCGACCGCCTGCTGATCGCCGAGCTTACCGCCAGATTCTGCGATGCGGCCGGTTTGGTAAAGGACGGTTTTTCCTTCCAGATGGGCGCCGGCGGCACCTCGCTGTCCATCGGATTGTTCTTTCATGAAATGCTTAAAGCCCGCGGCATCCGCGCCCGTTTTGCCGTTGGCGGTTCAACTCAATATTCGACGAAAATGCTGGAAGACGGCTGTCTGGACTACATGCTGGACGCACAGACCTTCGACCTGGAGGCCGTGCGCTCCATGCGCGAGAACCGTACGAAACACCCGGATATTTCCATTTTCCATTGCTACGACTATCACGCCAAAGGCAATTTCACCACCATGATGGACGTCATGATCCTCGGGGGCACCGAGGTGGACGTGAACTACAACGGCAACGTGGTCACGCATTCGGACGGCTATCTGCTTCACGGCATCGGCGGCTGGCAGAACTGCCTGTTCGCCAAATGCACCATCCTGCCCGTACCGCTTTTCCGCAACCGCATTCCCATTATTGTGGATGAGGTCACCACCCTCGTGGGACCGGGCGAACTCATCGACGTGATCGTCACCGAACGCGGCATCGCCATCAACCCCCGGCGGCAGGACCTGATCGACAAGGTCAAAAACGCGGGACTGCCTCTGAAAACCATTCAGGAACTCAAGGAAGAAGCCGAACGAATCTGCGGCAAACCCCAGAAACCCGAACTCGGCGACAAGATCGTCGCCGCCATCAAATGGGTGGACGGCACGGTCCTTGATGTGGTAAGACAGGTTAAAACCTGAATTACACATTGGAATATCAAGCGGGAGTAATTAAATAAGGTCAGCAATAATCAAATTAATTTCATTTGCATGTGTTTTTTTATATGTGCTGCAAGGTAACGGATCGAACCTTCATGGCGCTGTATTGCCCTATAAAGCCGAAGGGGATTTTTTAAGCGCCTGGAACGGCAGTCAGTATATACCTGTTTTTGTCAAAGGAACAAATCTGGGTGTCGCTGTACCGGGGACCTTTCCGGGTCAAATGGCGGCATCCCGGGAACAATACGCCCGATGGTTCCGGCAGATCAAGGAAGCCGGGTTCAATACCATTCGGCTTTATACATTACATTTCCCGCGTTTTTATGAAGCACTTGATTCTTTTAATACCATTAATGCACAAAATCCGCTTTTGTTTTTTCAGGGTGTATGGCTTGAAGAAGAGCTTGAAGGTTATGAAAACGACCTTACCTTTCTTACACCATCATTTCAAAATGAGATCGAAGAGAATGTGGATTGTGTGCATGGCAATCGAAATATTGCGAACCGGGTGGGGAAAGCGTATGGGAGTTATACAAAAAATGTTTCCCGCTGGTGCCTCGGATATATTATCGGCAGAGAAGTATATCCCGGCGAGATAGCCACCACCAATGAGGATCATCCTCAACCAACCGCTTTTAGCGGGGACCATTTTGCCATAGAGAACAGCACGGCATCGGAATTGTTCTTTACTTCTATGATGGATCATCTTGTGCATTATGAGAGGAACAACTATCAAACCGAACGACCGGTGAGCGTGTCAAGCTGGCCAACGCTTGACCCGATGGACCATCCCGAAGAAATATTTGTTGATGAAGACAGCGAGACTCTCGATCTGTCAAAAATACAAATTCAGGATGCACCCGCCGGTTTTTTTATCAGTTATCATGCATATCCTTATTATCCCAGCTTTGTCAGTTACCAGTCGAATTATCAGGATTATGATGATGCTTATGGAAAGAACTGTTATATGGGATATCTGACTGATCTGAAATCGCATTATGAGAATATTCCCCTGATCATAGCAGAGTACGGTGTTCCTTCCAGCTGGGGGGTGGCACATTACTCCAATTCCGGTTTGAACCATGGAGGTTATGACGAAAAGGGTCAGGGAGAGACAATTATTCGTCTGTTGCATACGATACGCAATACCTCTTGCGCGGGAGGTATCCATTTTTCGTGGATAGATGAATGGTTCAAGCGAACATGGATCACCGATCATCTTGACTTTATGGCCGAAAGCCGTATCTTGTGGCATAATCTCATGGCAGCTGAACAGAATTACGGTTTGGTGCGTTTTGATGCTCCGTTTGTCTATGATAATTTGGCGGAATATTCAGCGCCACAAATAATAAGCCATATCAAGACCGCCGCCTCCAATAGCTGTTTTCATCTGGAAATCGGTCTGCGCGAACCCTTGGTTTCCCCCGATGAAATATGGATCGCCCTGGATACTTACGGCGAGAATGTCGGTGAATCGCAGCTTCCGGACGGACAAGTACAGCCGTTCCGCAGTGAATTCCTTCTTCATCTTACCAATCACTCCGCCCGGCTTTATGTGACGGAAGCCTATGATCTCTATGGGCTGTATCACAATATTTCAATACCCGCGCAAATGTATCATTCCACAGCCACCGACGGCGCACCCTGGAATATAGTCCGTTGGAAAAACAATACAGGTATACATGACATTCAGTATGTGGGAGATCTTAAGGTAAATTATGAGTACATGCAGTCTTCCACGATGGATGCGGTAATTATTGGAGAAGACAGTATACGGATCCGCATTCCCTGGACACTGCTTAGCGTTATTGATCCGACCCGGCGCCTGGTCCTCGATGACTGGAGGGACACCCCGGAAACCGAATATGTTCAAACACAAGGCTTTCACATCGCCATACGACATGGGGGAAACTGGTATCAAAGCGATGAACGCTATGCTTGGCAAGGTTGGAATGCAGCCACACTGGTAACGGAGGAATATCTAAAAAAATCTTATAATATTATAAAGGAACGGCTTACGGAGTTCAATACGCCGGCTTTTGCCGTACGCGATTCCTTTTATTTTGCCGGACCGGTCTTCCCGGTGCAGATACTGGCAGATGACGGTTTACTGAGCAACGATTTTGATCTGGACGGCGGCACAATAAGCGCGGTAGTCATAGAACAACCCGCACAAGGAAGAGTGCTGGCGAATGCAGACGGTTCTTTCCTATATTATCCCGATATAAACTTCACGGGGACCGATTCCCTCCGCTATTCTGTTTATGACGGTTATGACCTCTCGACACCCAATATCGCCGTACTAAGGGTAGAGTCCAACGAAATGCGGGAATATCTGGATCTTGAGAATATTCGGGATCTCGTCAGCATTTATCCCAATCCCACCGAGGGGCATATCACACTGGAACAAAAAGTTCATTTTGATGAATTGCTTCTTTTTAATGCCGCCGGGAAAAAAATCCGTGCAATACAGGCAGAGGAAGTGATCCAAACGATAGATCTGTCCGTCTATCCAAACGGGATCTATTTTTTAGCTGCACGGCTTAAGGATCTTACCATAACAAAGAAGATCGTTTTTATTCGTTAACGTTTTATTGCCGGTTCGGAACAGGCAAGCCGGATAAGCTTATTAAACCACGCCATGTTTGATATTGCATTATACACATTTCCGAAACGAATCTTCCTTCCTTCTTTGCTTCTCGCAGAAAAGGGTTTCTCATAGAGGAAATAATGTCGATCTCCTCCGGGAACATTACATACAGATCGTGAAGGTTCCATCCTCGCCGGCGCGAGGTTTGACGCAATAGTTGGCAAAAGTGCTTGAAGATACTTGCCCGGATTAGGTTCTCTATGCGAAGATCTTCGACCTGGAGGTCGTGCGTCCCATGTGAGAGAACCGCGGGCAAAAACATTCAGACAACTTCCCCATCGTTACGATTTTCACGGTAAAAGGAACTTAACAACCATTACTGATAATGAGCTGATTCCTATAATGACGAAGCTGAATAACCGACCCGCAAAAACACGTGGTTTTTTTACGGCGAATCAAGTATTATTTAAGAGAGAAGAAAATTGCACTTGGTGCTTGAATCAACCCAACATGAAGAGTATATGATGATTAAAACACGATTGATAAAACAGGCGATCTTGCTTCCGCTGATCTATTTCGGGACGGTGATCCTGGCCGGGTTATTTGCAAAGGACTACAGTCACTGGGGCCGTCACGCCAGCGAACTGGCCGTGAATGCGAGCCGCAGCGCCGCGGTGATATTCAACACCGGCGCAGCGCTCACGGGCTTGTCCCTGATCCTGCTTGCCGCAGGTCTTCTGCTAAGCTTTAAAAAGCAATTCCTGCTGACAAGCATCCTGACCGCTGTGTTCGGGATTACCTTTGTTTTTGGTGCGGTCTTTAAGATCGGTTCGCCTCTGCACGGACTTTACGGCATCGGGATGTGCGTGATGCTGATCCCCATTGTCTTTCTTTACGAGCAAAAAGGCATGTTCAGCGAAAGGGCCGTTCATGCGATCTCCCTGTCGGCCGGACTTCTGATGTTCCTCTACCTTTGGTCCATGGTTGCCGGGCTTGATCCGGTTCAGTACCGGGGCGTTACCCAACGGCTGTTCGCCATCGTGGTGTTCGGCTGGTTCTCATTTATCGCATGGAAAGTCGGAAAGGTAAGAATGACTATACATCCCCGGAATGATCTTTAACAACCCATTCCGATACTTCAGCATACAATTTCTTCACAAATCCGATCAACTCATCCGCTTCACTGTCCGATGTACTGCCGGCATAATCATATTCAACGATATTTCTTTTTATCCGGCAAGCCTCAAGATAGGCGGCGTCATTGGACCTGTCATTGCCCAGTATGAGTGGCAGCGATTGTATCGTCCGGTAATGCGCATAGGTATTTTCGGATTTGTACCCTTCGCAATACAGCAGAATAGTGCAAAGCTTCAATGCCGCATTGTAAGCAATACCGAATCGCCAGTCCGGGGAAACATCTTTTCGCTGAGCATCTCCGAGGTCGCGGTCAACGATTTTAAACAGATTGCCGATTTCCTGCTTACTCGTCTTGTGCGGCTTTAGCCATCCATTCTTCAACCAGTTTTTCAAACTCATTTTCGTCCCCCTTGATGAAAAGTTTATTTGAATTGATAACGGTCGTAACAAAATGGTCTTTTTGTGTTATTTTCTTATGCAGTTCATTTATCGAAATAGTATATGGATTGATCTCTCGCCCGATCTTTTGAGTGGGTTCGCTTAGATTTGCACTGAGTGTTCTAAGCCCGATATCACCCACAATAAAAAGATCTGCGTCGCTTTCGGGTTTTTCATTTCCGGATGCGAGAGAACCGAATATAAAGGCAAACCGAATCGCATTGTCCGTTAAATATGGTTTAATAACGTCAGCCAGCCCGGAAGTTTTAAGGACCAGATTATGGATCTCATGATAGAGAGGGTGATCATTGTTGGCCTTGAAATATGTTCGGTTCCCGTCCCGGCGCTTACGGATCAAGCCGAGATTTTCCAATTTCAAGGCTTCCTGCTGTATCGTACCGATGGAAAGTCCGGAGTTTTTTGCAATTTCACGCAAGTAATATTCATTCCGGTTCAATCCAAACAACAGCCGGAAAAATTCCGCCCGGGTGTTTGATGCCAATATTTCCGATAAGGTATTCATAGGCTTTAATGTATGGTGATAATATACAATAGCATGGTATAACCATACAAGCAATTTTTATTTATTGTTGCAGGCCGCTGTTGCCTTCAAATTGGCGTAGGTTGGTGAGACGTGAGACCCTGCTTCGCCAAGGCTACGCAGGGCAGGCGTAAGACGTGAGACGTGAGACGTAAAACGTAAAACGTAAAACGTAAAACGTAAAACGTAAAATGTAAAATGTAAGGGCTGGATATATCCAGCCCTTTGTTATGTATCATTGCTTATATTATGAATGATTGGCGTCTGTATAAGATAATAATGGATTAAAAAATCTGGCTTAATGGTAATTTTGTGAGGCTATTTTAGTATAAACAGGTCTAAAAATAGAAGGAACAACCGAACCTGGCGCCGCCGGCATTCAGTGAAACCGCGTTGGTTCTTCTGATATCATTTCTTATTAGATCTTCGTTATAATTGCTTAAAATTTTATACCATTGGTAAGTGTATTTTATTCCCTGGCTGTATTCGGCGTGAATACTGACGGATGCTGTGATAAAATATTCCACACCGGCCAGCAAGGTCGCTCCTACACTTATTCCGTGCAAAATTCTTTTATCTTGGTCTTCAATGATCTCCGGTTCAGTTGTATCGAATTCTTCTTGGAGAACATTTTGATAATCTAACCCGTAAGAGATATTCGGCCCGTAACCGTAATAGAAATATGTATTGCCCGATCTGGAATATTTTAAACGCTGCCAGTTGACTGCAATAGAAAAATCATTGTTATTTATATTGTAATCTCTGTGCAGTGAGTCCGTATCATTGCTAAGTACATAAGTCCGCGAATCTTTTAACATTTCTCCGGATACAGTAATACCGACACGGTAAGCGCGGTTTTCGGATGTATGTTTCTTGTAAGATATTGTAGAACCCTGAAAGGAAGACAGTGAAAAATTACTCCCGATGCGGAACTGCAGGCATTTGGCATCTTTAGCAATGGCTGTTTTTGTGCTGTCTGTTCCCCCGGCAAATAGCATAGCGGATGAAAACAAGAGCATCGTCGCTATCATGATGAGCTTTTTCATGGCAGTCTCCTAAGAATATTGATCAACCGCATAAATATAACATATAATAAATAAAAACAAAAGACATAATACTGTGTGCCCGTTTTACAAATGCGCAATTGACTCTGTTTGTTTTATATTTGGACAAAAATATATTTGTCCCTGCAAGTGGATTTTATTTTATAGACAGTATCATTCCGCTTACTAAAAACTTTTCAGCTTCCTATCTTCTGGACTTCCGTCTCCCAACTTCCGTCTCCCAACTTCTGGCTTCTGACTCCCGGCTTCTGACTCCCGGCTTCTGACTTCCGGCTTCTGCTCAGTTGTCCCGTTTCTCGAAGTTTTCGGTCTTTTTGGTTTTAACCCGCTTGACGATGAAAAAGACGAGCAGGGCGAGCATGACGAGGATGCCCAGGCCGTAGAGACTGAAAATGATGTTCACGAGCGTATCCATGTTACGAAAGTTTTACGGCCGTTCCATAGGCCAGGATCTCGGCGGCGCCCTGCATCAGCATGGAAGTTGCCAGCCGTACGTTCACGATCGCATCGGCGCCCATTTTTTCCGCGTCCTCGACCATGCGCTGAAGAGCCTGTTCGCGGGACTCGGCCTGAAGCTGGGTGTATTCGCTGATCTCGCCGCCCACAATGTTCTTAAGACTTGCAAAAATATCCCTGCCGATATTTCTTGCTCTCACGGTGCTGCCGCGGGCGATCCCCAGTATTTCGGTGATCTCTTTGTTCGGGATCTTCTCTGTGGTTGAAATGATCATGTGATTTTCCTTTCCATTCACGTTGTTTTATCAGTCATTGTTCTTTGCGTGGTTCCTTAGAAGGGAGGTCCGTTTTACGGCTTCCTGCTGTACATATTCCCGCACCAGTTCCGCCGTAATCCCCCAGATCACGCCGAAGTCGGTCCGATAGACAAAGACGGGGTGTTCGCGTCCCGTCCAGGGTTCCTCATACCGCGCCGGCAGGGCGTAATCCCTGACCGGGAGCAGGTGTTCCTTTTCGTTTTTATCGTTATAGCGAAACGGCTGGATCTCAACGGTGAGACGGTGCTCCTTCGGCGGGTTCGCCCTGAACCAGGCCAGGGGCAGGGTGAAGACCCGCGCCACCTCGGCTTTGCTGATGCTGAGGTCTTGAAGTCCCCCAATCGTGAGGGATGCGACATAAGCCTCAACCGCAACACCCACCGGCGCGATGAGGGTGCCGAGTTTACTCAGAACGCGAATGCGGCGTTTTTCAATGCCGAGCTCTTCGCAGGTTTCACGGATCGCGGTGTCTTTCAGGGAGCGGTCCCGGACCGCATCAACGCGGCCTCCCGGGAAACAGATCTCGCCGCCCTGGATAATGTCCGGGCTCCGCTGCTGAAACAGGAGATGATCTTCGCGACCGATCCGGACACGCGGGATCAGGACCGCGGTATTGAGGTATTTGTAGTCCTTTCCGATGATCTTGTCGCAGAATTTATTCATTGCTTTTTTCCGCTTTATAGGGCTGAGGCTGCAGCCCCTGAGCGCAGGAAATTTATGAATTGTCCGCAATGTTCACAAGGGTTTGTTTATGATGTTCTCTGATTGTCCGCCCGACAGCGGTCATTGTTCATCATTCGTGTGACTTCCCGAATTGTCCGGCGTCACTCCATGTGCACCATGGTCTGTCCGATGGGTTCGCGGCCCGAAAGCACCATGCCGAAGTTGTAGATCCTTTTGCCGTTCTCGGGATTGATGTCGTGCCAGCGGTTGCGGAATTCCCTGACCGTCAGCCAGGTCCGGCTGAAGGAGGAGGGATCCTCGAAAATGATCTTGTTCTGACCGTAACCGATGACGATGACGTAGTGGCCATCCTCGTAATTGTTCTTCCATTCCTCGGGGGTCAGTTTTTTTTCGGCCCAGGCCTGGAGGAGGACCAGCACCGGGTGCCCGTCGTCGATATGGGCGCGCAGCTCTTCGATGCTCATGTTCTGATGCGCGCGGACGGCGAACCCCTGCGCTTTGGCGAAAGCGCGGATCTCGTCGACGGATGATCCGTCCACCTTGGAGATCCGGAGCTCCTTCATCAGCAGGTCCTCGCGGATATCGAGGCCGTAGTATGCCAGCAGGGTCTGCAGGGCCTTGGCGCCGCAGTCGTAATCGTAGGTCTGGCGGGTAATGGGAACGTCCAGTATTTTTCCGGACATGCCGATACTGCCGACCTTGCGGAGGGTGTGATAGAGCGATTCGGCAAAAGCCCGCCGCAGCCGCTCAAGGGCGCAAACGTTCGGCGTGCCGTTCGGATGCATGTATAAATTTTGATTTGTTTCCTGCAGGATGGCCGGTACGCGGTGTCCGATGCGCTTGAGGGAATTTACGGAATGATGCGTGCAGACATGACCGTAGACGTTGAAATACCGGGACTCGTTCACGCTGATCCGGATGTCCGGCAGGCGTTTTCTCAGCTCTTTCGCGTAGGTCTCGATAAAGACGGGCGGAGAATAGTAAACCGGTCCCTCGTCGAGCTGGGAATGCTGGTAGTTCATCAGTTCGATCTGGTCGTCCTCCACGCCTTTTGCCGTGACGGTCGAATGGCCGTCCAGCATGAAATTGATGTCGCGGGTAATAGCCTCGCTGATAGAGTCATGGAAGGGAATGAGGTACTTGTCCGAAACCGTACGCCGGAGCATCTCATCCGGCTGGCGGCCCTTTTTGTACATTTTCTTTCCGAGCGGATCCTTCAGGGGAACGCAGTCGTCGAGCATGTCGGGATGCCGGTTGGCTTCCACCAGCAGACTGCAATAGGGGAAATTCAATTGTTTGTTGCCGAGGATGTCGCGGAAATCGTAGAGGTAATTGGTGTACCAGTCCACGTTTTTCAGCATCCCGGGAAAATCCTCCGCGAGGCTTTTCGGATCGATCTCCTCCGGAATGACGATCCCGCTGTGCGGGATCACGACGAGCAGTTCTTTGAGGCGCATGGTTGTCCCGGTTTTACATGGTTTTAAAGGTCAGAAAACGAAGCATCCGCTTGCCGGCAGGAGGTCGTTTTCTGTTCCGATAAGAATATTACGGCGATTCGGTTTGCTTTGCAAAGAGAATTTCACCGCGGCGCGTTCGGGGGATGCCCCCGGGAGTTTTTTATTCAGACCGCGTCAGGTGCATTTTCGAGGGCTTTCCGGGCATAGGCTTCCGCGTGCAGGGCGTGGCCGGGGACATGCGCCGTTGCGGCGGCATGCGCGGCTGCCCGGGCGGCCGCAAGAGCTGCAGGATAATCCGTTACTTCACGGGCGGCGGCGTGGGCGGAAAAGGCCGCTTTGCGCGCTTGTCCGCACGTGATCTTTCCCTCTGCCCAGGCGCGGGCTGCGGCAATGGCTCTGCGCGGCCGGTCGTCATGGACGGCGCTTTCAAAAAGAGGCAGCGCCTGCTCCGCGCAAGATGCGGCCTTAAGGGCAAGCTGACGGTGTTCGTTCAAGGGGATATTGGGTGCGGCTGTCATGGCGGATTGAACCAATGTTATGATATCGAAAACAGGATATGCCCGAATCGAAACAAAGCGGTGACTAAAATTCTTCCCCCGGTTCGTAGGTCGCCGGAACGGTGTGCCTGACCGCTGCGAGGATCTTGTCGGTGAGCCGCCAGGCGTCGTCAAGCTCCTTGTCGCACATGAACAGCCGTTTGTCTCCGCGCAGGCATTCCTTCAGGATCACTTCATAGCTTTCCGGGGTGTTGGCGGTGAATTCGCAGGTCGGGCAAAAGGTCATTTTCACCGGCGCCAGCGCCACCTTTTCTCCGGGGAGGGTGGTATTGATGGCGAGTTCCACGTTCTGCAGGGGCTGAATATGAAGCGTGAGCCTGTTGGGCGAAATGTCAAAACTGCAGTACGGCGTGCAGGGGTCCTTCCGGAACTCGATGTCGATCAGGGCTTCCCGTTTTTTCAGCATCTTTCCGGTCCGCAGGACGATCTCGGTGCCCTTCCAGCGCCGTTCCTTCGAATAGAGGGATAATTCCGCAAAGGTCTCGGTCGCGGATCCGGGATGGATGTTTTTGACCTCCTCCTGATACCCGCGATACTGGCCTGTACGGATCTCATTCCTGAAATAGAGTTTTTTGATGGCATCGGTCTTGGCTTTGCGGAACGCCGTTTCCCCGGGCCGGCCGGGAGCGTTCATGAGGACAAGGGAGAGGGTTTGCAAAAGATGATTCTGGACCATGTCCTTGATCGCGCCGGTCTGATCGTAATATCCGATCCGGTTTCCCACGCCGAGCGCTTCATTCACCGCTACGGTGATCCGGGCGATGGAGCGGGAGTTCCAGACGCTTTCAAAAAGAGGGTTTGAAAAACGGGTCCGGAGGATGTTGTCGATCGTGCCTTTTGCAAGATAGTGGTCGGCGCGGTAGATCTGGTCCTCCGAAAAAAAGGTGCGCAGTTCCCGGTTCAGCTTTTTGAACGAAGCCCGGTCGCTGCCGAAGGGTTTTTCGGCGATGATACGCGTAAAGAAGGATTCATCCCCACGGCTGTCCGCTCCGATGCTTGCGGCGATCGTTCCGAAGAGGGTGTAGCTTGTTGCCAGGTAATAGACCCGTCCCGAAACGGGCGCCTTCTCGATCCCGGCGATCCTTGGCATGAGGCCGTCCAGGGAGCCGGGTGTTTCGATGTCGGCGATCAGGTAATGAATGGAAACCTGCGGATGCGGCGTCTGTCCGGGCAGAAGGAACTCCCGGTAGCTTTCGTCGGTCAGGGGCTTTCTTCCGACGCCCAGCACGGTGAAGGACAGGCCGGGATCCTTGCCCGCGATCGCGTGAACGGCGGGGATGAGCTTTCGTTTTGTCAGGTCGCCCGTGCCGCCGAATATGACCAGGGTATAATGCTTCATGCTATCCTCGCTGATCGGTCAGAAGGGTTAAGTCGCCGATGTTTTCCAGAACCTTTTCCGCCTGACTTTTATCCGTGGCGCCGTTCAGAAAATGTTCCAGCGCCGCGCGCTTGCGGGCTCCCGAAAAAACGACGATCCCGCAGCGGGTTCCCGACAAAAAAACGGGGGTAGCGGTAAAGCGTTCGCGCGGGGGCTTGGGGGAATCGTCAAAGGCGATATAGGCGCAGTCTTCCGGATAGGACCTGTCCGGGAAGATCCCGGCGACGTGATTGTCCTCTCCCGCGCTCAGGAGCGCGATATCGAAGTGGCAGCCGAAGGCGCCGAGTTCAATGGCATAGCGCCGCGCCGCGTCCGCGGGATCCGCCGCGGTATCGACCGGGTGGATGTTCTCCTCCGTGATCTGACCGCGTTCCAGCAAAGGCGAAAGGAGCGTCTCATGGGCCAGGCGGTAATTGCTGAGCGGGTCGTCCGGTGCCACCCGGCGTTCATCCGCCCAGAAAAAGTGGGCCTGTTTCCAGGCCGGCATGTCCATTCCGGATAAGGCGCTGTAAATTCCGGACACGCTGCGCCCCCCGACCAGTCCGAGGACGACGGGACCCCCGCCGGCGGCGAAGGCCTCCAGGCGGGATGCGATCAGGCGGGCGCCGAAGCGGGAAAGCCGCGACATATTTGGGAAGGTTTTAATTGTCATGTTTTGGCAACACCGTGTCCGCCGAATTCGTCCCGCATCACGGCAACGGCCTTTGTGGCGTAGGTTTTAATTTTATCGGAATCAAGGCGCACCCGGAAGCTCTGCTCGATCACGGGCATGGAGACCCCGTAGGCTTTTGCATCCTCCACCGCCCATTTGCCTTCGCCGCTGTTGGGGACGTATCCGTCCACATCCGCCAGGCCGGGATGGTGCTTCAGTCCGAGATGGGTCATTTCCATTAAAAAGGAACGGATGATGCTTCCGTTGTTCCAGACATCGGTAAGCCGGACCTGGTCGGTCTCCGGGAAGGGACCGTTCTGTATCAGGTCGAGCCCTTCGCCGATCGCCTGCATCATGCCGTATTCGATGGCGTTATGGACCATCTTGACATAATGCCCAGCTCCGTTCGGTCCGAAATGTCCGTATCCGCCCGGAACGCACATGTCCCGGACCGCCGGTTCAATGCGGCGGAATTGTTCGTCCGCCCCGCCGGCCATCATGCAGTAGCCGGTTTCGGCGGCGGCCAGGCCGCCCGAAACACCGACATCCAGATAGTGGATCCCGGCCGCTTTCAGTTCCCCGGCGCGCCGGATCGTTTCACGGTAGTTGCTGTTACCGCCGTCGATGAGCAGGTCGCCGGCATCCAGGAGCGGGACCAGCGTTCCGATGGTCGCATCCACCGCCGGGTGGGGGATCATCATCCAGAGGATCCGCGGCGCGTCCAGCTGTTTTACAAGGTCCTCGTAGGAGGACGCCGGGATCGCCCCGTGCTCGCGGCTGATCTTTTGGACCGATTCCGGAGAGCGGTTAAAGACCACGACCTCGTGCCCCCGGGCTCGCAGCTGCCGGACCATGTAATATCCCATCTTTCCCAATCCGATGAACCCGATCTTCATAGTGTCTCCTTTTTGTTGCCGGCCCGGCCGCGGCGCGTCTGCCGTGAAGGCCGGATCACCCTATAGTCATAAGATCTGTTTTTGTTTCGCTTTTTTCAATTTTTAACGTTCCGCGAAGGGCTATTTCTCATAAGAGTACGAGACCCTGTCCCGGTAATGTTCGAAGAGGTCTCCGGAATGGGCGGGACAGGCGCATGACTGATCTTCCGGGGTCCGGCAGGCTTTCACCTTTCGGAGATCCTCTTTCCAGACCGCCGGGTCCGCCGCAAACAGGGCATGCTCATAGGAACCGTCGGCAATATGCTCGGTCAGCTCGCCGAACCAAAAACTGCGGCAAGGCCGGCAGCGCCACCATTGAGAGGTGTAGGTCTTGATCCCGCCGGCGCTTTCCGAGACCAGGCGCCGGACCAATGTCAGGCTGCGTCCGCAATTCGGGCAATTCATCTCTGTGTTCCCTTTGTTGGAATAAATATATGAAGGAATCCCCCCGCATTCAAGCAAACTTCTTCGAAACCCTGCCGGGGCACGAATTGTCAATTGTCAATTGTTCTTTGTCAATGATAAATTGTCTTCCTATATTCGGGCATGCGACCGCGCAACGTCACCGCCATCCTGTTTTCTTTTGCCATGAGCGCCATCCTGCTCTTCACGGGCTGCAGGAATATTTTTTCGCCCACGCTGGGGGACCTGGCCGGAGGGAACTCCATTTACCGCCCGGACATGGAACGGCCGGCCGACGTGCTGCACAATTTCCGCTATGCCTATATTTACCGGGACAGCCTGATGTACTCCATGCTGCTGGACAGCGAGTTCGTCTTTGTGTTCTACCAGCCCGGAGATGCGAGCGGGACCGGGCACTACGATTCCTGGATGCGCGACACCGAACTGCGCACCACCGGGCGCCTGCTGAACGCCTTCAATTATGTTGACCTGCTCTGGCAGACCACGCTGGACAGCGCCTATTACGAAATGAGCGGGGATGAGATCCTGCTGGAAGACGATTCATGGTTTGCGACCGCCAACATTGCGGACATTTCCCGCTCCTATCAGCTGACACTCGGGGATTACTACACGCTGGTCGGCGATGCCGAATTCCGCTTCCGCAAAGATGCGGACGGAAAATGGCGGATCTTGTGCTGGGAAGACAAATTCAACAGCTATTAGATCGCGGGCCTTATCGAAAATTAAGGCGTGTCATCCTGAACAACGTCAGGCTGAACTTGTTTCAGCCTTGTTTCAGGATCCCATTTATTCAAAGAAAACTTTATTTATTTTCAATCTTGCCCTCATCACTCATTGAATATGCTTTAATATCTTTTAATATGGAACGATCAAACCAGGGTTCAGAAAGATCTTTCAACTCCGGATTTTCTTTTTTGATCAGGTTCCATTTCCACTCTCTATGCCAGCGCTTTAACTGTTTTTCCCGGGCGATGGCTTCCGCCATAAAAGAAAAATGTTCAAAATAAAGGAGTATGTCAATATTGTATTTTGCACAAAACGCCGACCCTTTTCTCGCTTTATGTTCAAATATTCTTCTTTCAAGATCATTTGTCACGCCAATGTAAAGTGTCGTTCTGTTTTTATTTGTCAATATATAAGTGTAAGCGTCTTTCATCGATTTTGGATCTCCATGTAATTTAACGAAATTGAAAACATATTGCTGTGACAGCGGTCACAAAAAGAGAGAATACATAAGGTTTTTATCAGATTATGGAGATCCTGAAACAAGTTCAGGATGATACGCAGAGGTGGTTCAGGGTGACAGGCGGTGGTTCGGGATGTGACGCAACGGCGGTTCAGGATGACGCACGAGGGGGCGGTTCAGGATGACACAAGGAGGCAGTTCGGGGTGACAGTGGAAGGGTTTTGACGGGTTGACCCCGGAAGGGCCGTTCAGGATGAGGCGAGCAAGTCGGACAATACCTTCAGCGGGACAAGTTATCCCTCAGTTCCAGGGCAAGGTCCGGACGATCGGTGATCACGCCGTCGACCCCGAGGTCCAGCAAGCGCTGCATGTCGGCGGGATCGTTGACGGTCCACTGCCAGAGCTCCATGCCGTTCGCGCGGACCGATTTCAGCACTTCGGGCGTGATCACGGTAGGACGGCCCGCGCCGATCGCGGTTGCGCGGATGGCCGCCGCATCGGCAATGACGGTGCTGTCCACGACGCTGCGCAGGTAGAGGAGCGGGATCTCCGCGTCCAGTTCCCGGAAGGTTTTGAGGATGTCGTACCCGAAGGAGAAAATGATGACGTCCTTTTCCATATTCAGCGCGCGGACCGTTTTCAGCACGGCCGCCTCGATGTCCGGCGCCTTGACTTCCACGCAGACCCTGATCTTACCCCTGGCCGCACGCAGGGACTGCTTCAGCGTAGGAATGCGTACGTTTTTATAGGTCTCTCCGAATTTTTTGGGATAACCGGCGCGGACCCTGCGGATCTCACGGAAATCCATGTCAGCGATCTTTCCCGTCATGCCGTTCGAACTGACGCGATCCACGGATCCGTCGTGAATGACGACCAGCTTGCCGTCCCTGCTTTGATGGACGTCCAGCTCAAAGTAATCCGCTCCGGTTTCAATGGCCTTATTAAAGGCGGCCAGGGTGTTTTCCGGCGCGGCGGAAGAGAACCCGCGGTGAGCGATGATACGGGTTTCCGCAAACGAAAATACGGCCATAAGAGAGCTTAAAAGAAGAAGTGAAGACAGGCGGTTCATTGTTTTGTTCCTCCGGCTGTTTTACGGAACGCCAAAAAGCTGTGAGCGGTATGGATAACGGTAAAGACGATGCAGGGAAGCAGGTAATGCCAGTGGCGAAAGGGCAGATTGAAATAATAGGCGTCCGCCGTCAGGCCGATGCCCGCGAGCCAGATCAGTGGCGTTACGGCCGGGGCGGTAAAGAGCAGGACGCGTTTTCGCCAGACCCGTTCGGGCAGGCAGATCAGCGCTAGCCAGGAAGCGAAATATAGCAGGATCCCCGCGGCGTAAACGATCAGGCCGGCTTTCCCGCTTTGCGCGGCGGGATCGATGCGGAACAGAAGCGGCAAAAGAAAGACGATCGTCCGGAACACGCTTTCTGCGACGAGCAATGGCTTTGGAATGCCCTCATCAAAACGCACGGGATCATAGGGCGGCGGCAGTTTTGAAGCAAGCAGAAAATTCCAGACAAAAACCGGGATCAGAAGAATGAAGCCGTTATGAACAATGAGGTCAAAAATATGTCCCATGCTTTTTCCGTTCAGGGTTCGGGAGTGATCTTGATGCAGCGCACGGAGAAGAGAAGCGCTTTGGAACTCGATCCGTCCAGATAGGCGCCGTCGCTGTCGCTGCGGATCGTGGATCCGAGGTCCAAATTCCAGGCCTCACGCGCGCCGTTTTCGGCGGATGTCCAGAAAGCGGCGTTTTTTTCCAGATCCGCAAAAGCCGTTATGCCGGACAACGGGTCCGGTTCCATGCAGCCCCAGCCGCCGAAGGAGGCGTTGAATCCGCTGCCGCCGCCGGGACTCAGCGCCCGTGCCGCTTTTTGGGGATCATAGGGTTCGTTTCCGCCGGTAGAAGAAAGGAGGATCATAAAATCTTCCGCAGAAGGAATGCGAAAACCTTCGGGCGCCAGGCCCCGGGGATCGCTGACGGCATGCCAGTTGTAGAGCAAACCGTACTTTCTCCGGTTCGCCGGATCGAAACCATACGCCGCACAGGCCGGCATGCCCGCTTCGCCCAGGCGCTTCCATTCTTCATAGTCCCGGCACAGGGGTACGGGGTCCCCGTTGCGGAAGGTCGTGACATTAAGATTTTCCGCCATCCAGGTTTGCGCGCCGACCGTGACCGTCGCGGGTTTGGCGCAGGCAAGAAAAAGCGAAAGCGCCGCCAAGGGCAGCATGCGAACGAAAAGACGTTTAAGCTTCATGGCAGGTCCTTTTTTAAGATATTCGCAGGTCTATAATGAAAAACGGTCCGGAAAACGGAAAGCTGCCCGTCGTTCAGGAAACGGCATTCATTTTTAAAAGCTTCTTCGCCGCCAGCAGAGAAAAGACGGTCCAGGGGATCAGCGAGAGCAGGGAAAAGATCAGCCCAAGCGTTCCGGCTGTGGACGGAATGGCCATGAACAATGCGGAAACCAGTCCCCAGACAGCGGTCGTACGGGTAAAGGTGCGGTCACGGAGCATCACAAGGGAAACGATCAGCAGCGTCACGGCATTGAACACGTAATAGATGTCAAAGGCCGTGCCCTTATAGCGGAGCAGCAGCCCGTATCCCGCGCCCAACAGCTGCTGCCGCAGGGTGTCGCTGCCGGCAAGAAAATACTGCTTGCTGAGCGAGAGCATTTCAAAGGCGACCGAGGAGGCGTAGTACGCGGCGATCCCGATGAACCCGATGATCAGCGCGATCAGCAGGGCAGCGGGATTCGCGTTTCTCAGGGCGGCAAAAAAAGCAAGGTACAGCAGAACGATCAGGGCGTTATTCAGAAAATAGAGAAGGTCCAGGCTGAGAAGCCCGAGAAAAGCGCTCTCGTGAAACAATTCAAAAAAGCCCAGAGTGCTTTCGGGGGGAGGGAAAATTGTGAAGATCAGGATCTGGACGGGGATCAGTCCGACAATGGCCAGCGCGGCGAAGCCGCCGGTCCTGATCAGGAGGTTCCAGTTCATGGCAAGGGAAAGGCCGGGTTCCCGGGTGCGTGCCGTCATGTTTCGTTTCCTTTTTTATTTAAGGGCGGATGCGTTTGCCGGATTGATCAGGCGAATGACCGCCTCGGTGAAGACCTTCGCACCGTATTTGTTCAGGTGATCCACATTCATGAAGAGCGAGTCGGGGTAATCTTCCGTGGTCATGTCGATGACGAGAACTCCCTCTTCGCGCAAATCGGAAAGTTCTTCCTCAAAGCGTTCGAGGATCCTGTCGGGGATCCGCTCGTAGTAGCTTTCATGGACGGGGTTGCAGGCAATGATGGGCGTAACACCTTCTTCCTCGCAGAGGTCGATCACGGAATCCAGATAGGAAACGGCGGTTTCCGAAACACCCGCTTCCTCGCCCCCGTAGAAATAGTGCCGTTCGACCGCTTCTTCAAGGTCCGAAAGATTGGAAATGTCCGAGCTCTCATATTCGCCGAGATAGTTGTCGTGGTCCAGCCGGGGGAAGAGGCAGGTTTGCTTCATCAGCACGCGGCAGTACTCGGCGTAATCGACCTCGATGTTCTCCAGAGCGCCCAGGTCCTGGATCGGATAGATCCTGCTGAAGATCTCGGTGGACCAGGTTTTGTCGGAGAATTTCATGTCGTTGAACGCGGAAATATTGTGCGGGGAAAACCCGAGGATCAGCGTATCCGGAGCCGTTTCGCTGAAGATCTCCTTCAGTTTCCAGTAGGTCACCACGTAGGGCTCGGCGGTCTGGGAAATGTTCTC
>CALMFL010000310.1 GCA_937862595.1 uncultured Fidelibacterota bacterium | reverse complement strand
AAATTCATCCAGGATGTCGATCGCCTGGTTCATGTAGCCGCCGCTGTTATAGCGAAGGTCCAGGATCACGGTGCGCATTCCTTCGGCAAGAAGCGCTTCCATGGCGTCTGTGAATTCTTTGTGGGTCTTCTCGGAAAACCGGTTCAGAAGGACATAGCCGGTCTCCTTGTCGATCATAAAATAACCCGACACCGAATACAGGGGAATGTCATCCCGGGTGATGACCACGTCAAAGGGTTCTTTGGTCCCCTGCCGCAAAACGTTCACGACGACCTTGGTTCCCTTTTTCCCGCGCAGCCGGTTTTTTGTCTCGTCGCGGGTGATCTTGTAGGCGGATTCATTGTCGATCTTCAGGAATTTATCTCCCGATTGCAGGCCGACCTGTTCCGCGGGTGTGCCGATGATGGGTGAAATGACGGTAATATATCCGTCGATAATATCATATTCGATGCCGATGCCCTGGAACTCTCCTTCAAATTCTTCCTTGACGGATTCAAAGCGCTTGGCCGGGATGAAGGTTGAGTGCGGGTCCAGTTCTTCCAATAACCCCCGATAGGCTCCTTCCATGGTGTTGTCCCAGTTGACATCTTCAACGTAATTCTCATTGACGATGCCGATGATATCCGTCAGCACCTGCAGTTTTTCATAAATGTCTTTTGCGTCCGCCTTCAGCCTTGATATTTGCGAGATGCTCAGAACAAGCGCCAGCAGGACCATTGACAGTATAATGGTTCTTTTATTTCTCTTTATGAACGCCATAATATTCTCTTTCTCCATGATTGCCCGTGTGTTTTTCAATAATAATATAAAAATTTATCGCACATCTCCTACGCTTTGTTTCTGAATTCCGCAAAATATAAAATCTTTTTTCAATAAAAAAGGCATCCGCCGAAACGGACGCCTTTTTATGCTGTGCCGTTTTTTTAAAGGGTAAAACGGAATTCGTATGCGGTCACAAGGCTGTCAAGAACAGGGGGGAAGGCCGCTTCTTTTTTCTGCTCGGAAAGAATGGCTTCGATCTGTTCGCGAACCTCTTCCAGTTTTTTGCCGGATTTGCGGTCTTCGACCTTGATGATATGGTATCCGTAGGGGGTTTCCACCAGATCGCTGATACTGCCCACGGGAAGCGTGAAACTCGCATCTTCAAACGCCTGGACCATGCGGCCGCGCGGGAAATCGGCGTAGAGGCCGCCGTTTGTGTTCGAACCGGGATCTTCGCTGTAATCGGACACGAGGAGAATGAAATCTTCACCGCTGCGCGCGCGATCCAGCACGTTTTCCGCCAGTTCTTTGGTGGTGGCTTTCTCCAGATCGCCCTTGCCCTGGGTCAGGAAGAGAATGTGCCGAACCGTGGCGGTTTCCTGGGAATACTGTTCCTTGTTCTCTTCAAAATAAGTCCTGATCTCCGGATCGGATACGTCCGCATTCACACCGGCGAGCGCGATCTCTTCAATGTACTTCATGATCAGCATATTCTTGCGGGTGTCGTCGCGTACGAACTCAATGTCGACCTGCTGGAGTTTCAGCTGTTCAAGAAATGCTTCTTTGCCGCCGTTAGGGGCATAGAGGTTCTTTTCAATGAAGGCTTCTACGGTGTCTTTTGATACGGTCAATCCTTCTTTTTTAGCCTCGGCGAGCAGGATGTCCTGCTGGGCTTTCAATGTGACGATCTGCATGATGAAGGCTTCGATCCGGGAGGGGTCGACATTGTTGATAATGCTGATGTCCCCGCGCATTCCCTGATACACATTATCCATAATATCCGTGTTCCTGATCTCGAATTTTGAGGTCGCGGCAAGCACAACGGTCGTATCGGGTTTCATGTAGGGGATTTTTTCTCCCATTGCCGTAAAGAAGTCGATCTGTGCCGGCGTAAGGGCGGGCTTGTCCGAACAGGCCGTAAACATCATTGCTGCTGCTGCCATAATCAGTAAGATCCTTTTCATTTAATATTCCTTTCTATTGATTTAAATACTCTACTTCCATGTGATAATCCCAGGTGTCGAAATACAGATTGCCGCCGCGCCACTCCACTTCTCCGCGCTGAAAATCAACGGTTTCGCTCCGCAGATAATGTTTGTCGGGGAAGAGCGGCATGCCGTAATCGTCATTGACGATCAGGCGGTAGGCGTCCAGTCCGCCCAGATAGAAGTCGGCCTGATCGGGATCCTGCAGTTCTCTCCGTCCGAACGACTGGTCGACGGGGACCCAGCCGACACCCTCAAAATAGACCTCGCACCAGTCGTGCAGGTTCACGCTTCCGGGATGCAGCATCCAACCGCTTTGCCAGCGGGCGGGTATGCCGTTATAGCGGGCAAGGACCATAAAGAGCAGGGTGACCTGTCCGCAGTCTCCGTGTTTGTTCTCGATGACATAGTCCGGAATGTGTTCGATCGTCGAATACTCCCGGGCGCTGGCCCAGGGATAATGGGCGCTGATGTAATGGAACAGCTTCCGGCTGATCCGGTAAGGGTCGGTCTCGTCGCCGACGATCGTCCGGGAAAGCGCTTTTACCGAAGGCGTAAAGGTCAGATGCGGGTATCGTTCTTCGGTGTACTTCCGGTAAAGCCCGGAATCCTTTTGATACGGTTTGATGTCAAGATTTTCCAGGTCGAACCATTGCGGGCGGGCGGTGGTGGAGAAGGCGATCTCAAAGACCGTCGGTTCGCCGGCAACGGCGGGCTTCTGCATATAAAGCGTCCGCTGTAAATAATTGTTCGGGGCGATCACGTAGTCCTCGCAGCTGGCCGAAAGGAGCTTCACGTCGCTCTGGCGCGCGCCTCCCTCACGCGGGAACGGCAGCCAGCAGCGGACCGTTTCTCCGCGGGGAACGGCATCGGCATCGACGGTAAGGGTATAGGTGAATTTCATGCGGACGGGTTTTCCTGTTGTGCCGGAGGTGCTCTTCAGGTAAGTGAGGACTTCCGGAAGATTTTTTTCAATGAACACATCAAGCTTGTCTTTTGTTTCGCCATCCGTTTCGATTTTACGTTTTTTTGCTTCGCTGTCGATGCGGAACAAATTTTGAGCCGCCCGGACAAAATATCGGTCTTTGCCGTTTAGGGTCATTTTTTCCAGTGATTTTTCGCTTTCCCATTTTTTTATCTGCGCCGGGGTGACGTCAGGATAATACTGATGAATGAACGGGAGAATGTCTTCGAGCGATTTGTTGAAATCGATCTCGATACGATGCATCAGGTCCGCTTTGTTTTCCATTTCGATCTTTTCCCTCGGGCTCAGCCGGTCCGATGCGATCATGCGCTTGATCTTTTTTTGTGCCATGGCAAACTGTCCCTTTGCGATATGGTCGTCTATCGGTTTGCATCCTGTCGCCATGATGATAACGAGCAGAAAAAGCAGCAGGCGATTTGTGTTTTTCATAAGGGATCCCTATGTTTTTTCGATCATCTCCAGATTGGCGCGCGGAAGGAGTACCTCTTTTTGCGTTTCGTAGAGCTTAACCTTTGCCACACGGGCCAGAGAACCCGATTCCAGGCGCTGAAGTTCATGGGGCAACGCCGTTACTTCGCCCAGCATGCCGAAATAAGGCGCGCGGATCACCCGAACTTCGGTGCCGGGTTCCATGCCGAACAGTTCGGCATGCTTTTCTTTCAGGTCTTCGTTCCCTTCGATCGGAATGATGATCTCGGGCCGGATCACGCCCGCCCGTATCTGCGTGGCGCCGTTAATGGAAGCCATCCGGCCTTCATGCGCCCTTAACAGATCAAAAGTTTGCTGCGCCATGTGGACTTCGCCGAATCCTTCGGTAATGATCAGCGTCGTGTTGATCTCTTCCTGTCCCGTAATGGCAACGCCGATGTCATACCCGACGATCTTTTTGATGTCGCTGTAGTTGAATCCGCCGACAACCACTCCCGTGGCGCCGACGCGCTGTGCTTTCATAAAGGCCTTATGGGTCAGAAAAGATCCGCCCACCAGGACCTTGCCCTTGCAGTCGTCATGGATCATATCGTCGGTGATCGTCGTCGTCGTATCCGGGGTGATCACTTTTATTTCACCGCGCCGTTCGCCGCCGATCCCGAAGATCCCCTGAATGAATGCCGCCATGGTGCTGACCTCAACGCCTTCATCCTCGATGATCGCGGTAACCTTTCCGTCAATATAGGCCTGGACCGAGACGGGAATGGGCGCTTCGCGAATGATGGCCTGTCCGGTGATGCCGGATACCGCCTCCAGCGTCCCGCTTGCGGGTGCGTGCGCCTTGGTCTTAAAGAACCCGAACAGTCCGGGAGTCTCGGCGATGATATCGCCCTCTTTGATCGTATCGCCCGGTTTTTTGATCAGGATCTCCATGATCTCGCTTGCTTCGATATTCAGCATATTGGCGAGATTGACCGGTACGACATTTCCGGGAAGGTTCGTCGTCGCGACGACGTCATCCGCTTTGATGTTGTCGCCTTTTTTCACCGTTACCTCTCCCTTCATGGGAAGGCGGCGCGTTTTATGAACAACCGTTTTCGGTATTACCTTAAGTCCGGGCGTATATGCATGTGCCATATATTCTCCTTTTTAATTCCTTGAAGCCGAGCCTCAATTAAGCATTCTCAAATTCTTTGACAGCCAGACTCCATTCCTGGAGTTTCTTCACCCGTTCCCCGGGATTCTCCGGCAGGACGAAGGGGCGCCGCCCGCGGGCGTCGATGATAATGCCCACCAGTCCGCCGTAAATCATCGTTTTTACCGTCTGTCCCGGTCCTGCTCCGGCATCAATGCCGCGCGCAGGGGTGATCTCGGCTTCGATCGCCTCATAGGGCGCTTCGAACAGCTCCATTTCTCCCAGAACATACGACTTGTCGACCTGCGTTCCGTCGGGAAGGGTAAATTTCACATGGACATATTCTTTCCCGGGCTTGATCGGTCCGACGGGCGCAATACAGGTTCCAAGGCGAAGCAGGCAATCCTTGTTGAATACTTCGGTGGCCGCTTTTTCATGCACGCTTGACAGCACGCCCAGCTGGGGCATCATAAAAATGGAATCCACGGCGATCTGAGTGATTCCCTCCGGCAGGAAGGCGTCGATCATCATGCGTGCGGACTGGTGGCGGCGCGGGGCGTGTGACAAAACACCCCCGGAACCGACCAGGATATCAAGGTCCATCATGTTGACCAGGGTTTCTCCCGAGGAGGACTGGTCAAACGCGTCGGAGATGGTACGTTCTTTCTGTACGCCCTTCAGCCCCACGGCAAAGGCTTTATGCTGGATGAACGAAAGGCGCAGGGCTTCGCGCGAAATGGCCTGTTCGATCTTCAGCTCTTCAAGGGATTGCGGGATGGTGGTGGGGCGTATCATTTTATTGCCGATGCGGTTCCGCAGGTCTACCTCGTCAATTTCGAAGGGCACCCAGCGCAAAATATTGGGCAGGGTTGCGGAGGCCAGCACGTTGGAGATGGAATAGCTCATTCCGAGGTTGGCGCTTACGGTCCGGTTGAAAACGGGTTCCCCTTTTTCAAGGTCTTTAAAAACGGAAAATACGTCGGTGGTCGCGCCTCCGATATCGACGCCGACCACGGTGATCCCTTCCTTTTTGGCGATCACCTGCATGATCTCGCCCACCGCGCCCGGCGTGGGCATAATGGGCGCGTCGGTCATGGCCATCAGTTTTTTGTATCCCGGCGCCTGCGCCATGACATGTTCCATGAACAGGTCGTGGATCTTGTCGCGCGCCGGTCCGAGATTTTCCCTTTCCAGGACGGGGCGAAGGTTCGGAACAATGCTCAGGTCGGTATCTTCGCCGAGGTTTTTCTCGATTTCGCCGTTTGCCTTCTGGTTGCCCGCATAGATCACCGGCAGTTTATAGTTGATCCCGAGCCGGGGTTTGGGGTTGGCGGCTTTCAGCAATTCCGACATTTCCACGACGCCCTTGATATTCCCCGAATCGGTCCCGCCGGAAAGCAGGATCATATCCGGCCTCAGGTGGCGGATCCGCTGGATCTTTTCGTGCGGCAGGCGGCCGTCGTTGGAGGCCAGAACGTCCATCACGATGGCTCCGGCGCCCAGGGCTGCGCGTTCTGCGGATTCCGCGCTCATCGCCTTGACGATACCCGATACGACCATCTGCAGACCGCCTCCGGCCGAGCTGGTCGAGATATAAATGTCGACGCCCTTATCTCCCTTTTGCGGGGTAATGATCCTGTCGTTGTCCAATATCTGGCGACCGCATAATTCTTCCACTTCTTTTGCTGCATTCAACACCCCTTTTGTAACATCCTCAAAAGGAGCCTCAACGGTCGTGGGCGCTTCTCCCCGGACAACCAGGCGATATTCGTCACCCTGTTTTTCGATCAGGATGGCCTTCGTTGTCGTGCTCCCGCAATCCGTTGCAAGAATGGATCTGATTGCTTCCGGTTTCATAAAATCCTCATTTTAACATTTATCAGGCGATAACTGATTGTAAGTGCTGGTTTCCAACAAATTTCAAATCAAGTGTGTAATGTAGGGTTTTTTCCAGAAAAAACCACCCTAAACGAAAAATTTTAAATACACATAGATCCAATACAGCGGCGCCACGACTGAAAGGGAATCAAAGCGGTCAAGGAACCCGCCGTGTTCGAGCAGAATGTTGGATGAATCCTTTATGCCGATCTCCCGTTTCATTTTCGATTCCACCAGGTCGCCCATTTGTCCGAATATCCCGGCGCAGATCGCGATCGCCAGATAGTCAAACAGGCCGAACAGGGGTATGAAATCGATCCGCCAGAGAATCAGCATCAACAGACTGCACGCCGCCATCCCGCTTATTGCCCCTTCGATGGTCTTTTTGGGGCTGACGGAAAGAAACAGGGGATGTTTACCGAACATCCTTCCGAAATAGAACGCTGCGATATCGGTTGAAAAAACTCCCGCGATCACGGCAAGGGTGATGTTCCTTCCGAGAATATCGGCATAGGGTCCTGGAACAACGGCATTCCGGATAAGGATCATGGTGCCCAGGCACAAACCGGGATAGATGACCGATCCGGGTCCTACGAATGACATTTTCAGGTACTCGGTCTTTTTATAGAACAGCAGGCTGATATTGGTGAAGATCGCGGCAAACAGAAGGATCAGCAATACGATATCCAGCCGCTCGCGATACATTGCATAAAGGCACATCGGCGTGACGACCAGGGCCAGTATCATCAAAACGCGCGGCGGGTAGTGCACCATTTTCAGCAGTTCATAAACGGAAAAGCCCGCGATCAGGCAAAAGAGTCCCAAAAACCATAGTCCGCCGAACCACGCGGCCGCCAGGATGATCGGCGCCCCAATGAATCCAATGACCAGTCGTTGCTTATGTGTTTTTTCCATGTGCTTTCCCAGGTTGAAAATATAGCGTTTTTCGCAGGATTAATAAATGTTTTTATTTCCGGATTTTACGAGATCTCTATAATGTTCAGTTTTCCGCCCTCCGCGTCCATCCCGTGACGGCGCAGGTCGTTCAGGTCGGTGGTGGTTATCAGAACCTGTTTTTTGTGCATCACCCGCTCGATAATGCGCCGGCTGTTGTTTACGTCGAGTTCGGCGAAAAGGTCGTCAAAAAGATAGACCGGCTCTTCCTGCCGGATCTCGGAAATGATCTCTCCCTCCGCAAGCTTGAGAAGGGTCATCCATAATTTGTGTTCCCCCTGGGAGGCGTAATGGATGAGCGGGGTGCTGTTCCGGTAAAAGATGTATTTATCGTAGTTCGGTCCCCAAAGCGTCCGGCGTAAAACGATCTCTTTTTCGATGTTTTCCCGCGTCTGCCCGAGGTGTGCGGCGCTGAACTCTTCCTCTGTTTTTGCCGCGATCGACGGCTTGTAGGCGATGTGCGCCTGGGTCCCGTCGGAAAACGCCCCGGCGTAAAGCTCCCCGAGGTGGCGGTTGAACAGCTCCGCATACCCTTCGCGCATCGCAACGATCCGGAACATGGGCGGCGATAATTGAACGTCATAGGCCTCAAGCTGGCGGGTATAGCGATACTGTTTCTTTTCGCCCAGTTCTTTCAAGTGCGCATTCCGGCTCTTCACCAGACGGCGGTAAAGCATCAGGTCCTGCAGGTAGGGCCGTGATATCTGGGATATGAAGCGATCGAAATACATGCGCCGTTCGATACCGGGCCCCGCGGTTACGCGGTAATCCTCGGGGGACTGGAATACCAACGGGAAAATGCCGATAATGTCGGCCATGCGGGTCATGGTCTCACGATCAAAAATGAAGCGTTTGCCTTTTTGTTTGAGAAAATTTCCCTGAGCTTCCTTTACCCGGCTTTCCTCCCACTCCGTTCGGATCTGAAAGTGCGACTCCCCGATCCTGACCATGTCGACATCTTGCTGTGCCTTGAATGACTTGGTGAAACAAATAAAATAGACCGCCTCCAGGATAGAGGTTTTGCCCACGCCGTTTTTTCCCAGAATAATATTGATCCCCGGTGAAAACGCTACCGATATTTCCTTAAAAACCCGGAAGTTTTTAACGGTCAAATTTTTGAGCATGCCTGTTTGCCCGTTATGCGATTATAAGAATTCCCGGCAATAAAAATACGCGTTAATTTAAAGAAAACCAACTGCGGAAACGGGGAGGGGTGCGGAAATATTAACCCGGCGTGATTATTTTTTTAGCGAAAACCTGGATTCGACGCCCAGCGAAAAGATAAACGGGGCGTAGCTGTTGATCCAGGAGAGCATGCCGTCGGAAATGCCCGCCTGCGCGTTGATCTTGAATTTTTCCGGACCGACCGACAGGAACAGGATAGGTTCAATAAAAATATCCATTTCGTCCACATTTTGATCAACGCCGTCTCGTTTGGTCATATAGGCGTGAACAAAGGCTTCCCGGACGGCAATTCCGAAATCTACAAAACGCGTACGGAGTCCGATGTCCTGCTGCAGATATATTTTTCCATAATCGGTGGTGCGCATTGAGCCGTTATCCAGATTATGAGAGAACGTTCTCCCGAGGCCGCCGCCCGCATACGCCTCGATCACCAGAAAAGGCAGAACCGGGGTAAAAAACCCGGCCGCCGCTTCCGCATAGTAATTCCCGTTCCGGTATTCGGTTCCGAGTTCGGTATTGGCAATATTCAACAGGTTCAAATTCGCCTGAACCCCAAAATGGTTTGTGAGGGCGTATGCCGACCGGATATCGCCGCCAAAACCCTTAATCCCCAGGGCAAGCTGCATTTCGTCTTTCTCCGTCAGAAGCGGCGCGTTCGCACCGTTGGGATAATACACGAACGAGGAGCAGGAGAAAAATAAAAGTCCAAATATCAGCACAATGAGGATACGTTTCATTTCAACCCCTAATGTTTTTTATGAATTATATCAGGCGGATCGGCATCAGCAGGAAGAGGATTTCTTCATCGGGAAGCTGTTCCGTCGGGAAGAAAAGTCCGGCCATCAACGCATTTTTCAGATGTATCTCCACCCGGTCGCCGTCGATATGCCGGATCATTTCACGAAGGTAATCCGAATTGTATCCGATGACAAAATTATCTCCCTGATATTCCAGCTCGATGCTTTCTTTTGCGGTCGAAGCGGTTTCAATGTCTTCCGCTTTGATCAGTGCGCTGTTCTGTGAAAAAGACAAGGATATCTGCCGGGTGTTCTTGCTTGCGAAAATACCGACGCGCTTAACGACGGACATCAGATCGTCAATGTTCACACGGATCTTTTTGTCGTTCTCGGCCGGAATAACGCTTTCATAGTCCGGAAATCTTTCTTCGATAATGCGCGAATAGATCGTGGTGTCCTCAAGCTCCAGCATGACATGGTTGGCTCCGATGCGCAGGGTCACAAAATCCACGTTTCGCATGCTGGCGACGCATAAATTCAAAAATTTCGGGGGGACAATAATGTCTTTAATATCCTCGGCTCCCTGAAATTCTTTCAAGGTATATTTCACCAGGCGGTGTCCGTCGGTTGAAACCGCACGTAATTCTGCGCTTAGAAATTGAAAAAGAACACCGTTCAGCGCAACCTTCATTTCATCCCGGCTTACGGCAAAACCGGTTTTATCAACGATGCGTTTAAATTTATCTGCCTGCAGGGTAACCATTTTACTGTCGTCAACCACCGGTTCTGTCGGAAATTCCATGGCGGGATAACCCATGATCTTATATTCCCCGCCCACGCCGGTTGTAATGATGACCTGTTCGTCTTCAATATGAAAATACAAGTCGGTATCGGGAAGTTCGCCGGTGATTTCCTTGATGATCTTGCTTGGAATGGCAATCGCCCCCTCTTCTTCCATTTTCACCTGACAGCTTGCCGTCATGGTGATCTCAAGATCGGTAGACCGCATTTTTAGAATGTTATCTTTTACGGTAAAAAGAATGCAACTGAGTATGGGTAAAGTCGAACGTATCGGCGTTACGTTGGAGACCTTTTGCAACACATGAAAAAATTTTTCTTTTGAAACGGTAAACTTCATTTATCACCTCTGAGAATAATAATATTTACGGTAACTAATTTAATATCTTTTTCTTTAAAACACATAATAAAATTCTTAATCATGTGAATTTCGTGAACAACTCACGAATCCCCCTTAAAACAAGTAATTTGTGATTGTTTTATAAAGTGGAAAACATTGTGGAAAATGTGGATAACATAACGAAAGAACGGAGAAACAACAGCGCACGCGGTAAGGCGTAAACATTGTTCATTATTCAGAATTTGATCTCCACATAGTATGTTCCGTAAAGTTTATCCATCCAGGAATCCCAAAAAGCGGATTGTTTTTGATTAAGCGCCATATTTTCAAGAGTGGGATAATGGCTTTTAAGGGTTATTTTTTCCGAAGGTAAATACTTGTTTAATTTCAAGATATGAAATCCATAGGGAGAAAGAAAAGGCTCGGAAATTTCTCCGGGCATAAGTGTTTTTGCAACGTCGCCGAATTCCGGGATCTGAAGATTGTCAAGCGCAAACACACCCAGATGCCCGCCGTTGGCCGAAACGTCCGGATCCTCGCTGTATTTGCGGGCAAATACCGTAAAATCACCCCCGGAAAGGAGGCTGTCGCGAATTGTGGATAACATGTTTATAACATATTGATTGTCTGCTTCGGAGGTGGTGATGGGGATCAGAATATGTCGGGTGTGAATGAGCTCCCCGCGCTTTTCCAACAGTTGGATAAGATGAAAACCGAATTGTGTTTCCACCGGCTCGGATATTTCCCCGGCGCTCAAGCCGAAGGCGGTCTTTTCAAACTCAGGAACAAAGGTTCCTTTGGATACAAATCCAAGATCTCCGCCCTCTTCGGCGGAACCGGGATCCTGAGAATATTCGCGGGCGGCATCTTCAAACGCGATCTTGCCGGAAACAATATCGTCCCGTATCTGAAAAAGCACGTCCAGGGTTTTCTTCCGCGATTCGGGCGAGGGCTTTTCGGTTATGAGAATATGGTCCACATCAATTCGCTCGGGAAGGTCGGGCAGCGAATCACGGTGTGACTCAAAAAAATCGACCACTTCGGGGCGGGATATTTTAATTTTGGCGAATTTCTCGCTTTGAAGCTGCTGGGATATCATGGAGCTTTTAATGCGCTCATACAGCAATTCCCGGATCTTTTTCATCGGCATGTCAAAATACATTTCAAGGGTCTCTTCCGAGCCGGCCATTTGCACATACTGCAGGATCTGCTGTTCCAGCGTCGCCTGGACGTTACGCTCGTTGATCTCGATCGAATCGGCTTCCGCCTGAAGCAGCAGGATCTTTGAGTCAATAATGGAACGCAAAGCCTGCTTCTGGATTTCCGCGAACGCCCGCTCGTTCTTGAGTATGTCCAGCCCGTTCTGCTGTGCGATCTCAAAGGCATACTGGTTCATTTCGGAATACAGGATAATATCTTCACCCACGATCGCGGCAATTCCGTCGATCATCTGCTGTGCGGGAAGCAGTGTAGCAAGCGTCAGCAAGGCTGCGCTAAGCAGGAATTTCGAAAATTTTGACATTAAAGCGTTCCTTTAGGTCTTTTAATTTTTGTTGCGAGGTTTTTATGTATTCCTCAATGTGCAGCCTTTGTATGATATCCTCTCGAACATGTTCCACGCGAAACGTTGAATTGCGCTCATAGCGTTCAAGCACAGAGATAACATAATAGATACCCCCGGAATGGATGGGTCCGACGAGAGAAGGGTTGTTTTTGGCGAAGAGCGCCACGTCGATGTTTTCAACACATTCCCCTTCCCGCAACAGCCGCAAATCCGGCTGAACCGCGCCGCGGCTTTCTTTTTTTAAGGCATTCAAAATATCATGTGCGGTTTCAGGATCAGCGCAGGTATACACCTGCGCAAAAACGGCGCGCCGGTCCGCCGTGAATTCACCGCGGTGTTTCTGATAATAGTTCAGCACGTCATTTTCACTAATGAATATTTTCTGACGCACAAACGCGTCGTTGTAACGTGCGATCAGCAAGTCCTCCTTATAGCTGCGGAGCTGTTCCCGCATTCCGGAATCGAGACGAAAATGTTTTTTTGCATTCAGGTAAAGGACCTTCTGGTCGGCCCACTGTTCGGCGAAGCGCTTTTGTTCTTCGGCAGTGGCGTCCGGACCGAGGGACGAACGGATAGCGGAAAGACGAAGAACGTGGAAATTGACACGCGCAACGCAGGGATCTGCCGAAAAGACAACGCGGCCGCAGGCGGCAATGAAGATCATGGCCGAGAGGAAAAGGAAGAGATATTTTATTTTATGTATAATGGATTTATCCTCACGCGATATTTTTTTCGAAGCATTTCCCGTTGTTCGGCACGTTTTTCCGCCGAATGTTCACGACGGAAATCCGTTAAGAGGCGGTATTGGACCTCTTGTTTCGATTTGACGCTTTCGGGTATCCTGTTGATGCGCTGAATAACCGAAAAATGCTTTCCAATGCGGAAAGGACCGGCAATTTCCCCGTCTTTCATATTGAAGGCGGCCAGCCCCATTTCACCGTATTGATGTCGTTTTACGGGCGGTATCAGTCCCTGTTTGTTTTTGCCGATGTTGCGGACACTGTATGCGGCGGCAAGGTCGGCCATACTTTCTCCGGCACGGGCGCGCGAAAGGATCTCTTCGGCAAACAGAGAGTCGCCCAGCAAGACCTCGCGGACCTGGACTGTCGCTTCGTTAAGATAAAGCCGTTCTTTATTTTGTTCGTAGAACTCTCCCAGCTGCCGGCTATCGGGGTTCATAGCATCGAAAACATAAAGCTTGTCAAAAAGCGAAGAGGATTTTTTCGCAAGATAGACATTGTAGGTATGGATATAATCTTTCGACCGTTCAACACCAAGGTTTTTAGCGGCCTTGTTCAGGTAATCGCCTAATTTGTTATGCTCAACAAAACTCTTAAAGGAGGCGATATCGGTAAAGCGCGGCGGCATCTGAAGGTTCAGCACTTTCAAATACCGGTAGATCCAGGCTTTGTCGATCGGCGTATCGCCGATCCGGCCCACCGTGAGCGTGTCCTCGAATATGTCCAGAATGTCAAAGGCGGTAAATTGCTCCGAATAGAAGACATTGACAGAAAGGCGCGAAAAACGATCCATAAAGCGCACCAGCATGGAATCGTCATAGACGATGGGATTCGTCATAACCAGCGAGTCGAATACGGCATTTTCACGGAGCATAAAACGAAGGCGCCATTTATTGAAAGCGATCTCGCGAAGTTCGCTCTGAAGGGTCTCAAAAGGATCAACGGGGATCTCGCGGCGCTCGTTCATCCTGATAATATGAAAACCGAAGTCGGTTTCAACGGGACCGGAGATCTCCCCGGGATGGAGAGAATACGCTGCGTCTTCGAAATCAATGACCCAATGTCCGCTTCCGCCCCATCCAAGATGCCCTCTGTTCTCTGCCTTGCTGGCGTCGTCGGAATAAAGAGAAACCAGTTCTTCAAAATTATCGCCGGTGATCTTTTCTTTTATCTCGGCCGCAAGCGCCGCGGCCTCTTCGCGCGTTCGTGCGTTCAGACTCCGGGAATTATTGAAACCGATCAGAAGATGGCTGACGTTGATCTCATATTTTAGACGATCGTACAAGTCGCGTTCGGCTTCCGGCGTTAAAATTTTATTGATCACCAGGTGCTGATATGCCCGATTGGCATATTCGAGGGTTTTCCAGACCTCGATCTCCCATTTTACTTCACCCGAATCAAGATCTCCGGAATCCTCAAGAAAATGACGTGAAAGATAACTGTCGCAGATCAGGTCCACCTGCTGCTTCTTTTCATCCGGGCCCAGGGCCTTAAACGTTTCTTCGGGAATGAACCGGTACAGCTCGCCCCGGCTGATCTTATGCTTGCCGATCGCCGCCACGTCCTCTTTGGACAAAAAGGTGCATGACGATAAGGTTAGGGCCAGAAAAAAAAGAATTAAGAAGGATCGCTTCATATACACTCCGTTTTATTCATGGAAATTTAACACACAGGCTCTCAAAATGAAATGTTTTTAATTTACAGCCTTGGAAGAGACGGCTTAATGAAATGTTCCCGCTTTAAACGCGGCAAGAAAACAAGGGTCCACCCGTGCAACAAGCTGCTGCTTTGAAATGAAGGAAATAGCGATCTTATGTTCATTCATGAGATATAAAAGCCGCCCGGCGGCGTTTCGGATCTCTTCGGGGGGAAGGCTTGCGCTGAACGTCATGAGCACCGCGTCCTTTATAAGGCTTAGCGTGTCAACATGATACGCCGAGAGCCAGTGAGCCAGCCGTGCGTCGTGAAACAGGTTTTCGGCTTCGGGCGGAAGCGGGCCGAAACGATCCCGGCAGGCAACCTCAAGATGTTCAATGCGCTGCAGGCTTTTTTTACGCTCACCGGGGTCGTTGAGCGCGTCGCTCAGTTCGCGGTAAAACGCAATGCGGATATCTTTATTGTCAATATATGTTTCGGGAAGATAGGCGGGATGCGACAGCTGAATATCCGGACTCTCGGCCCCCGCCGGGAGGGATGTTTGCTTTCCGGATTTGACGGCCGCCACCTCTTCCGAGAACATCCGATTATAATAGGCAAATCCAAAACGATTGATATGACCGCTTTGTTCAACGCCGAACAGCGAGCCGGCACCCCGGATCTCAAGATCGCGCATGGCGATCTGGTATCCCGACCCCAGGTCGGTGTAATATTCAAGTGTCTGCAGACGCTTCATGGCGACCGGATTGACATGTTTTCCGCGCGGGATCACAAGATAGGCGAAAGCCTTTTTATACGACCGTCCGACACGCCCGCGGATCTGATACAATTGGGAAAGACCAAAGGTGTGGGCATTCAGCACGATCAGCGTATTCGCATTGGGTACGTCAATGCCGGATTCAATGATGGTCGTCGAAATGAGAATGTCAAAACGGTGATGATGAAAATCAAGCAAGGTTTTTTCAAGTTCCGGTCCGTGCATTTTGCCGTGTGCATAGCGGACCGTACTGCCCGGGAAAAGAGCGGCTATTTTATCCCGCATCACCGGCAGTTCTGAAATATTGTTGTTCAGTATGAAAACCTGCCCGTTGCGTTCGAGTTCACGGCCAATGGCAATCCGGATATCTTCATCCTTCCAGTAAATGATCTTCGTGGATATGGGAAGACGCTCTTTGGGCGGCGTGTCGATCTTGGTGATATCCCGCAATCCCGCCAGCGCAAGCTGAAGCGTCCTAGGGATCGGCGTTGCGGTCAGCGTGATCACGTCCACGCGGCGTTTCATGTTTTGGATCTTCTCTTTATGGTTGACCCCGAAACGATGCTCTTCATCTATCACAAGTAAACCCAAGTCCTTAAATAACATCGTGTTAGATAATATTTTATGGGTGCCGACAAGGACGTCGATCGCACCTGCGGCAAGATCGTGCATCAGCTTGACCAGCCGGGCGCCCGAAACAAAACGGTTGACGTGATCGACCCGGATACCGAAAGAGGACAACCGTTCACGAAAGGATTCGTAATGCTGAAAACACAAAACCGTTGTCGGGACAAGAACGGCGACCTGCTTTCCGGAGTACACCGCTTTGAACGCCGCACGGATAGCGACCTCGGTTTTTCCGAAACCGACATCGCCGCAGATCAGGCGGTCCATAATGCCCGGTTTCTCCATATCGGCGGTTATTTCATTGATCGCAATGCGCTGATCACGCGTCTCTTCATAAGGAAACGAGGCTTCAAGGCGAAGCAAGTCCGGCGTATCTTTTTCAAATGAAATACCCGGAAGCTGTTTGCGGTCGCGATAGAGGGAGATCAGGTCGAAAGCAGCCTGCCGGAGGTGTTTGCGGGTCGTTGCTTTTGCCTGTTCCCATCGCGAACTGCCGATCTGATCAATGGCAACGTGAGAAGCGTTATCCGAACTGTAGCGAAAGATCTTGTTCATAAACCGGATAGGAACGAACACTTTATCCCGGTTTTGGTACTCGATCACCATGGATTCCTGGCGGATCCCGCGGAAATCCAGCATTTCGATGCCGCGGTATATGCCGACCCCGTAATCAACATGAACAACCACGTCGCCGTACCGCAGCGATTCCACCGAGTCCACACGCGTTGATTGTTCGGGGATAAACCGGCTGTTCGGATTGGCATAGCGCTCCTTGTGATAGAACTGACGTCCCGAAAGCAAGATCAGATCAAGGGGTTTATAGTGAAATCCGAAGCGCACATTGGCGTTTACGTAGGCGGCGTGATCCCCCAGTTTTTCAAACAACGAAGCCCGAACAAGCTCATGTTCCGAAAACACAAAAAGGCGTTTCTTCTGAGAAAGCAGGTTTTCATACCAGGAACTGTCGTTCACATCCCGCGGCACCTCCGCGGCGAGGACCGGCAGGACGACATCGGAACCGACGGCACTTCCGTTAAAGACCACCTGTTTGAAAGCAAGGCCGGGAACATAGGCCGGCTCGTTATCCGGATGTTTATCGTCCGCCAGGGAAATGACAAGCGTATTGGCCGGCAGGATGTCCGCAACGGTCGACCGGGAAAAGGCTGAAAATGACGCCGGCCGCACCTGCGCATTTTCACAGGATTCGAAGGTGATCTGATCGTTGGGGTTAAAACGCCGCAGCGACTCCAGGGTATCCCCGAAAAATTCCAGCCGAAGAGGGTACGTTTCACCATAGGGATAGATGTCGACGATCCCGCCCCGGACCGTGAATTCTCCGCAGTATTCAACAATATCCGCACGCTGATAACCCATCTCGGCCAGGCGGGGCGGCAGCCCGGAGAAAGATACATGTTCTCCGGCCCTCAGGTGAAGCATGTGTTCGCGCAAGCCCTTTTGGTCCGGAACCGAGAAGCCGAAAACCTGCCGTGAAGAAATGACAAGCTCGAGATTATCCCTGTAAAGATCGTCTAGGAAGCGGCTGACGTGATTTTCTATGCCCGAACGGCCTCCGGGAGAAGCCCCGGTATCATAAAGAGGCAGCCACGCGATCTTTTCATCCCGGAAGAACGCAAGCGCATCCGCGTAAAAGGACTCCCCCTCAAGTTCGGTGCCGGTCAAAACGACCGGAAGATAACCTTTTTCACGCGCAACCCGCAGCCAGAAAAGAAGAAAGGAAGGATTCGAAGTATTCAGAACCAGGGATTCACGATGACGCAAAAGAGAGAAGGCCGACATAAATGCGGGGTCCTCCCGAAAGAGACACAGAATTTCCCCGATATCGGATGTTTCACGTGAAACAATTTTATTGTTCATTTCTGTCATGCGGAAACATACAAAAAAAGGAAGGGCATGTAAATTGAAAAATCCCGATGCGGGGACTCTGTTTCACGTGAAACATGTTGTTTTTGGTAGTTGGTATTGTCCGGAGGAAACCCTATATTTTCGGGAGATGACATTCCGGAGGCAAAATGAACCTGTCTTTTTCCAAGTATCACGGTGCGGGAAATGACTTTATCCTGATTGACGACCGCAAGGGATCCTTCCCGGGCAAGGACCACGAAACGATTCGCCGTCTTTGCGACCGCCACACGGGGGTCGGTGCGGACGGCCTGATGCTTCTGCAAAATTCCAGTGATAAAATTTTTCACATGGCCTATTATAACTCCGACGGATATGAGGGGACGATGTGCGGAAACGGAGGGCGGTGCATCGTTGCCTTCACTCGCGAGCTGGGAATGGTTGACGGCTTATCCCGGGTTGATTTTAGTGCTGTCGACGGAGACCACGAAGCCTTTTTTATTCCTGACGGGCGGATCGCGCTGAAAATGAAAAACGTTAACGGCATCCGTAAAACGGGAAAGGGATACGCCGTGGACACGGGTTCTCTGCACCATGTTGAATATGTGGATAAACTTGTGGATATGGACGTATACCGTCGCGGGAAAGCGATAAGAGAACGCAGTTCCTACGCTCCGGACGGCTGTAACGTGAATTTTATTCACGATGAAAAAGACGGAACGATCTCGATCAGAACCTATGAACGCGGCGTGGAAAATGAGACGCTGGCCTGCGGTACGGGTTCGATCGCCGCTGCGATCGTGCACCACCATCACGGCAAGCTCCGGGAAGCGTATACGATAAATGCGCTCGGTGGGACGCTCAAGGTTCGGTTTGAATTTCGTGGCGGCGAGCGCTATGAAAATATTTGGCTCGAAGGACCCGCGGCGTTTGTTTTTAAAGGGGTTTGGGCTTTATGAAAGAGTTTGACATTATAGATTACTATAATAAGTACAAATATGGAGACGATGTATTTCGCAAGCTGATGCAATTCCGCGTGAAGCGCATTTTGCTCATTTCCACGATCTACGATGCTTTTGTGTTCGAGCGGGACGCCCTGTTGGGAGAACAGGTGTTTGGCGAATATATGGAACTGAACCTTTCCTCGCCTCCCGAGATCGAGGCCGCCCCCACCGGTGAATTAGCTATAAATCTAATAAATACAAACGAATACGATCTTGTTATTACCACGCTTCACAGCGGAAAGGTCAGTCCTTTTGATGTGCTGCGGCACGTACGCGACAACAAGAAAGGGCTGCCCGTTGTTTTGCTGCTGACTTCGATGGCGGATTTGAGCATTGTTGAAGAACGTTCGGAAGCCGGGATGAATTTTGACGATATCTTTGTCTGGCGGGGCGACGCCAATCTTTTTCTTGCGATCATTAAATCCACGGAAGATAAAAAAAACATTGTCCGCGATACGCGAATCGGACTCGTTCGGGTTATCCTGCTGGTCGAAGATTCTCCGCATTTTTATTCCATGTTCATGCCCTTGCTGTATGAAGAGATCATGAAGCAAACCCAGCATTTGATCATTGAAGAATTGAACGAAAAAGAAAAGCGCTATCGCATGAGAGTACGGCCGAAGGTGGTGTTGGCGAAAAATTATGAAGAAGCGACAGATATTTTCCACCGTTTTAAAAATAACGTTGTGGCGATCTTTACGGATATGCGCTTCCCGCGAGCGGGTGCTGACGATAAAGAGGCGGGACTGCACCTGCTGGAAGAGATCCAAAAGGAAGGGAGCGATCTGGCCACGGTCATCATGTCCTCGGATATGTCCAATGCCGAAAAAGCGGGAAAGGCAAATTGCGCCTTTCTTCATAAGCACAGCCGCCATCTTTTACACAGGCTAAGGACCTTCATTACCGAAAATCTGGGATTCGGGGATTTCATTTTCCGCGATAAAAAAGGAAATATTATCGATCGGGCCGGATATCTGGCGGAATTCGAGGAAAAACTCCAGATCATGCCGCAGGAAAGCGTGATCTATCATGCCGAGAAAAATCATTTCAGCGCCTGGCTGATGGCGCGAGGCGAGATCGAGCTTGCACGGAATATCCGGCGAATGAAAACGAAGGATTTTGATACCCCGGAAGACATGAGAAACTATCTTGTGGCCCGCGTTCTTGACATACAGAAGAAACGGAACCGCGGTGAGATCATCAAATTTCACCAGTATTCACTCCCCGAGGAAGACGAGATCATTCTGCTTTCCGAAGGGTCGCTTGGGGGCAAGGGCCGTGGTCTGGCGTTCCTGAACACCCTGTTAACGCGAATGGACCCCGATCAGATATTCGAGGGCGTGAGCATCCGGTTACCGAACACGGCGGCGATCGGCATCAACGAATATGACGCGTTCATAGAACAAAACCGGATCGACAGAAAAATCAATGAAGAGATGGAGGACGGGGACATCGACCGGGTGTTTCTGGAAGGCTCGCTCTCCGAATCACTTGAGCGAAAGCTCGAACGTCTTCTTGAGAGAATCCACTATCCCCTGGCGGTTCGTTCCTCCTCCCTTTTGGAGGACAGCTATTCTCAGCCCTTCGCGGGAATCTATCGGACCTACATGCTCGCAAACAATGACCCCGACATCGCGGAGCGAAAAAAGCAACTGATGGATGCGATCAAGCTGATCTACGCTTCTGCATACAGCGTCGGAACACAGCAATATATTGAACATATCGGCCACCAGGTGGACGAAGAAAAAATGGCCGTGATCATTCAGGAGGTCGTCGGCACCCGGAACGACAACTATTATTATCCCCATATCAGCGGCGTTGCGCAATCGTACAATTTCTATCCCATTGACAAGCAAAAACACACGGACGGGATGGCCTCCCTTGCCGTGGGTCTTGGGAAAATGGTGATCGAAGGCGGCAATGTTTTTCGATTCAGCCCGGAGCACCCCAAGGTTTATCTCATGTCGATGGGAGAGATGCTGTCAGCGACACAGCGGGAATTTTACGCACTGGACCTAACCAGCAATAAAATGGGATTATATGGGACGGAATCCTCAACCCTTGTGAAATTGCCGATTTCCACAGCAGAAGAACACGGACGTCTGCCGCACATCGCCTCCGTCTTTGATTATGAGAATAACCGCATCCTGCCCGGACTGGATCAAAAAGGACCGCGCATTGTGACCTTTGACAATATCTTGAAATACGGACACTATCCGCTCAGCAATATCATCAAACGCCTTCTTGAGATCGGAGAGGCGGCCATGGGAATGCCGGTCGAGATCGAATTTGCGCTGGATCTTAACCGGGTGGATAAAACGGATAACAATCCGATATTTTATTTACTTCAGATCCGCCCGCTTGCCGTTTCCAGCAGCAATACGCTTGTTGAAAAGAAGAGCTATGATACGAACGATATAATATTATATACCGAAAAAGGCATGGGAAACGGAGAAATACGTGATATTCACGATATCATCTGGTGTCCGCCGGAATTGTTCTCAACGATTGAAACGCTGAATATTCAAACCGAGTTAAGCGCGATCAACCAGAAAATGAAAGAAGAGGACCGCCATTATATTCTTATCGGTCCGGGACGCTGGGGGAGCAAAGACCGTTTTCTCGGCATACCGATCCAGTTTGGGGAGATCAGCCAGGCGAGAGTCATCGTGGAATCCGGGATCAAAGGCTTTGACATACCCCCCTCCCAGGGAACCCATTTCTTTCACAATGTCGTCGCCATGAAGATCGGATACTTTTCGATACCGTACCGGGGAGGTCACGAAGACTATATTAACTGGGATCTCTTATATAACATAAAAGAAACCGGCAGGCACACCTACTTCAAACACCTTCATTCCACCCGGCCCATTACGGTAAAAATGGATGGGAAAACCGGGAAGGCGATCGCGATTTTCAACAAACAATGAACAACATTTCCGGCAAGCAATAGTTATCCACACCCGATCAACAGACAGAACATTAAGCAATCGCGTCCTAAGAGCGGCGCATTAGTCCGTTTATCAACACCGGCTGCCGTCAAAATATGCAGGCAAATAAAGAAGAATAAAGTATTGCCTAAACAAAATTATTTCCGGACAAAAGTGAAGGGAAAACAGAAATCACGCTTCATGGATAAATGAAGCGTGATTCGAGTACTATCGAAATTGGTTTTTTACCAGGTCTTGCGAGGAGCTCTGGGGCGTTCTGTCCGGGGACGAGCGAGGTTGATCTTCAGGTTGCGGCCTCTGAGGGCTGCGCCATTCAATTCGTCGATCGCTTTTTGTCCTTCGGTGTCGTCATCCATTTCAACAAAGCCGAAACCCTTGGAGTTACCGGTGGTTTTGTCTTTGATGATGTTGGTGCTTGAAACAGTGCCAAATTCTGCAAACAGTTGGCTGATCTCTTCTTCAGTCGAGTCGTAGGGAAGGTTTCCCACATAGATATTCATACTCATTCCTTATTGTTCGTGCGTTGTCTTTGTGACACTATCGAATAATCAAACGCACAAGCATTCGATAGCGTTTTGTAAACAGGCCGCGATGTAATGATGGATTTTTCTTCTTCCTACACAACGTATCCTTTAACTGGCACCAATCTAAAAAGACAAAAAACGAAAAACAAGCGATTAATGAACTATTTAATCATAAATATTTCTACCCCATGGAATACTTTTTATTACGGAAGGTCATACTTTTATATCGAAGATCGGACGATCGCCCCGCAGCGGGGAGTTATGAAGGCAGAAATCTTGTCGGCTAAAAAATTATTTTGCAAGGAAGATCAGAAGGACCTGAATATCCGCGGGAGAAATACCGCGAATACGGCTCGCCTGACCAATGGTTTCGGGGCGGAATTTAATGAGTTTTTCACGTCCCTCGTTTGAAAGGGATGAGATCTTTTCATACATGAACCCCGCAGGTATTTTTTTTGCCTCAAGCTGGTGCATTTGATGAACCTGCTTGAATTGACGATCTATATATCCTTCGTATCGGGTCAGGACATAGGCCTGGTCGATGGAATCGAGCAGATAGTCGGGAAAATAGTATTTCTGAAGATCGGAAATATGGTCCTCGTCGATTTTTTGCTGACGTATCATATGAGCCAGGGACGTCGATTGTCCGACGGACAAGTTCAGGGGGTTTACATCTGTGATACGCGTTTTTTCAAGCAGCCGGACAATGGCACGGGATTCATTTCGAACAGTTTCAAATTGTTCGAGCATGCCCGGGGATTGAAGTCCGATCTCGCGGGCCGCCTCAAGCAGGCGGAGGTGTGCGTTATCCCAGCGAAGCAAAAGCCTGTATTCGGCAAGGCTTGTGAACATGCGGTAAGGTTCCGAGGTTTCCTTGGAGCAAAGATCGTCGATCAGAACGCCGATATAAGCCTCATGACGTTCAAGGATCACCGGTTTTTTATCTTCCAGTTTTCTTACTGCATTGACGGCCGCCATCAGTCCCTGCGCGGCCGCCTCCTCATAGCCGCTGGTGCCGTTGATCTGCCCTGCAAAATAAAGGCCGCTGACCGCTTTTGTCTCAAGGGACCGCTTGATCTGATAAGAAGGAAAATAATCGTATTCGATCGCATACCCGATCTTGATCAGCTCGGCCTTTTCCAGTCCCGCAATGCTTCGCAACCCGCGAACCTGAATATCGATGGGAAGCGAAGATGAAAAACCATTGACATACCATTGCGAAGATCCCGCCCATTCGGGCTCCAGGAAAAGCTGATGCGAGAGCTTATCCGAAAAACGGACGATCTTGTCCTCAATGCTGGGGCAATAGCGCGGTCCCACGCCGGCGATCTTTCCCGTATAGAGGGGGGACCGGTCAAGCGCCGACCGGAGAATATCATGGGTGGCGGAATTTGTATAGGTTAGCCAGCAGGGTACGTTGGGCGGATTGAAGCCGCGCGTGGAATGAGAAAAAGGTTTTGGGGAGACGTCCCCTTCCTGAATTTCGAGGCGGGAGAAATCGATCGATCGTTTGCTGATGCGCGAGGGCGTTCCGGTCTTCAGGCGCCCGACGGTGAAGCCGTTATCTTTCAGCTGGTCTGAAATCCCGATAGAGGGTAATTCGCCGTAGCGCCCCGCCGGGATCTGAATGTTCCCGATATGGATCTTGCCGCGCAAAAACGTACCATTGGTCAAAATACAGGCGGAAGCGCCGATCAGGGTTCCGTCCTGCAAACAGATCCCCTTGAAAATGCCGTTCGCGAGATCCAGTTTTTGCACATCACTTTCGATGACATCAAGGTTCGGGCAGCGTGCGATGACATCTTGCATGTAGCGTTCGTAGAGCCGCTTATCCGCCTGTGCGCGCGGCGCCCAGACGGCACGGCCTTTTGAGAGATTTAAAAGCTTGAACTGGATCCCGGTCGCATCAATGGCCTTTGCCATTTCTCCCCCCAGGACATCGATCTCCCGGACGAGGTGGCCTTTTGCAAGTCCGCCGATAGAGGGATTGCAGCTCATGCGCGCAATGGCTTTTTTGTCCAGTGTGACCAGGGCGGTGTTTTTCCCAAGACGAGCCGAAGCCAATGCCGCTTCGACGCCGGCATGGCCGCCACCGACAACGACAATGTCATATGCTGTTTTCATTGTGAGGAATCTACATTATTTGCACATGGATCGCAAACAGATAAGGAAGGAGAAAAAAGGGGATCTCTGTAATACAAAGGAGCCGGAAAGCAGTTTTATTTTCCAATGCAGAAATGATCGAAGATGTTGTTCAGAACATCTTCCGATGTCGTTTTACCGGTAATATCATCAAGGGAACGGATGGCTTCCCGTATGTCAAGGGAAATAAACTCATTGGAAAGAGACCGGATGAGCGCTTCTTTTGCCTTTCCAAGGGATGTTAGCGCCGAGAGCAGGGCGTGACGGTGCCGCTGCTTTGTGATCGCAATTGAATTTCCGTCAACACGATAATGTGTGCGGACGCAATCCAGCATCAGGGAAAGAAGGGCGTCAAGATTTTCATGCCGTGTTGCGGAAATATGAACAGCATAAGTGCTCGGGAAGGGGTCAGACATCGAAGAAAGGTCCATTTTATTAAATACCGCGATCACCGGCACATGAGCCCGGGCGGCGAGGAATTCTTTTTCAAAACGGTAACCGTCCCCAAGGGAGAGATCCACGACAAGGAGCACCAGGTCTGCTTTCTCAAGGATCCTGACCGCGCGCTCCGCACCCTCTTTTTCAATGGGATCGTCCGTGTCCCTCAGTCCCGCCGTATCCACGAGGCGGAAAAGAAAGCCCTGATGCAGAAACGATTCTTCAATGCTGTCACGGGTCGTCCCCGGAATGTGTGAAATGATCGCACGTTCCTCTTCAAGCAGGGCGTTCAGCAGGCTTGATTTGCCGGCGTTGGGGCGGCCGACGATCGGGACAAGCGCGCCTTCGCGCAGGATCTTTCCGGCGCCGTAAGAATTTGCCAGGATCGAAATGTGTTCTTCCGCCGCCGAGATCTTGTTTGTGATCAGCTCGCGTGAAATCGGTGTGATCTCCTGTTCGGAGAAGTCAAGTTCCAATTCCAGGATCGAGGCGATGTCGGTAAGTTCACCGCGAAGCGAATCGATTTTCTCTGAAAGGGATCCGGAAAGGGTGCGCGCGGCGATCTTTTGGCCGCTCCCGGAAACGGCATGGATCAGGTCCGCAACGGCTTCCGCCTGAACAAGATCCATTTTTCCGTTCACGAAAGCCCTGCGGGTGAACTCGCCGGGCAGGGCGGGGCGGGCTCCAAGACGATAATACAGGGCAAGGATGGCCGGTGCCGCGCTGAGCCCGCCATGACAGGAAATCTCAACCGTGTCGTCACCGGTATAGGAGGCGGGTCCCTTAAAATACGTGACGACCACATCGTCCAGCTTTTCGCTGTTTTCCGGATCGATCACGGCGGCAAAGTGGGCATAGCGGGGTTCCAGAGCAGAAAGGGACAATCCGCTAAGGGCAATCGAAAGGGAGTCGCCGCCGGATATCCGGATGACGGCGATCCCGCCCAGTCCGGGCGGAGTTGAAATCGCCGCGATCGTGTCGCTATGATCAAATGTCGCCATTATTTTACCAGCATCAGCTTTTGGGTTGCGATCGTTACGCCGTCCTGCCTTAAGCGGCAAAGATATACGCCGGAGGGTAAGTCTGAGGCGTTAAAGATCTGACGGTAACGTCCCTCGGGCAAAGCGGTATTGAGCAAGGTTAAAACATACCCTCCACGGAGATTGTAAATAATAAGTTCTACATTTCCCGGAGAAGCAAGCGTGAATTCGAGATTCGTTTGGGGGTTAAAAGGATTGGGATAAGCCGCCAGAAGATCGGGATCTTCAGGAAGAGGCTCCAGTCCGACAAGCACCCGTGAAAGCGAAAATGAAACGGGGGGATCGGCGCCGGCATATCCAAGGCCGGGTGCGCTGCCGGAGTAGAAAGAAGGTTCGTAATTTAAGAGATAATATCCGTTGCGCACGTACTGGGGAATTCCGGAGGATAAAAGCGTAGACGACGGAGACAGCCTATAGTCGGATCCAAAGAGCGGGTCTGTTTCAAACAAGGCTATTGCCGTGATATCGTCATTGCCGGTCCCGTCAAGCAGGATGCCGTTAAGTCCTCCCCGCATGTCCGAATGGCTGAGTTCAAGTTCGGTATATCGGCATTCGCAATCGATCTCATCGGGATTCCAGACGATTGAATTTACGATCCTCACCGGATCGGATTGCTGGTCGAAAAAGAGAACGCCGCAGGAATCCGAAAGCGCGGCGTTATCGGCGACGGTGGATTGCAGGAGGGCCACCTCACCGCTGCGGACAGCGATCGCCCCGCCTTTGTTTTTTGAGATGTTCTCGCTGATCAGAGTGTTATGGATCCGGAGATCGCTATTGGTTGCATAGAGACCCCCGCCGTATTGAGATACGGCGGCGGGTTTTTGAAAGAACGCCGAAAGCGAATCCGAATGCGCCGTATTTCGGGAAAGATCCCCATAAAAAAGCACAACACGGGAAAGGTTCTCCGCAAAGATACCCCCGCCGGAAGACGCCGTATTGTCCCGAATGACCGTATATTCAATATTTGCCGTACTTTGATTCAGACTGATCGCACCGCCGAGATATGCGGCATTGTCCGTCAGCTCAACATGATCAAGATGAAGTGTGGAGGAGTAAGCGAAAATGCCCCCGCCGGAAAAATCGGCCCGGTTGTTCGTGATCTTTGTTTGTTCAAGGAAGCAGGTGCTGTTCTCGCAGTACAGCCCGCCCCCGTAGGTGTAGTTGTTATAATAAAAATGACCGCTGCCGCCGCTAAGCGTAAGTCCGCGGACGGCAACGGAATCCGCATTGAGGACGGTGATCACGGATGCATAGCCCGAGGTATCGGGGAAAAGCACGACCGAATCGGCCGCCGCGGGATTGCCGTGAAAAATAAACCGGGACCCCAGCGTAAGGGATTTTTCGCTGATCAGAACGTTTCCCGTATACGTCCCGGGCAGCACAATGAGCGTATCGCCGTTCTGCGCATAGTCAACGGCGCGCTGAATGCCGGCAAAGGGGCGCCCGCTGCTGCCGTTCCCCCAAATATCGTCCCCCAGCGGAGAAATTAAGAAATGATGATCGGGATTCAGAAGAACGTGCCGGGGAGATTCGTAGGCGCCCATGTCGGGAGGCGCCCAGTCGGGGTCGGGGCGCTTTGCGCCCAGAAGGTCCGTGCGGGGTATGCCCGCCGTATCGGGATCGGCGGAAGAGATGCAGGGCGACACGGAAGACAGCGCCGGCCAGGCCAGGGCGGGATCAATTTCCGGATCTTCCGCAATATTGCCTTCTCCGGGAAATCCGCCCGCGACCGCAGAATAACGGACGAGAAACTGAACGGTATCGGGCGGAAGGGTGTGTGAAAACACAGAGTTCTCAATCGTGATATCAGATCCGGCCGCCGACCACGCAGGATCGGGAGAAGCATTGTTGTGTAAGGTAACGAAATCATAATGATGGCTTGATGCTGACGTTTGGATCAAGGCGGAAGAAAACTGATTATTATACGCGGCAACGTTGCTGAAAGAAAGCGAACTTGAATTCACGGCGGAGAGCAGAACCGAGGCGCTCTGAGAGACCCAGACCGAATTCCACGCCGCAAGGGACGACCGGTCGAGCGACAAGGCCGGAGAGGCAGGATCCGAGAATTGATAATGCCGCGAACGAGTCATTTCAACGCTTGAATTTACAAGTGTCAGGGAGTTGCCTTTCAGGTGAACGCCCGTCAACCGGACGCCTTTTGAATCCAGAATGCGGATGCCTCCTGCGTTCGCGCCGCCGGCAAGGTCGAACAATAGACCCATGATGACTGTGCTGTCGGCATGGTCGATCAAAAGCAAGGGTGCGGAAGCGGAGGTATCGTAGAGCGCTACGCCCGAGGAAAAATTATAGGACGAGGGATTCTTGATATAATTGTTGGAAAGAAGGGAGATCGATTTTCCAACGATCTCAACGTTCCCTCTGTTCTGGAAAGAGCGCATGATCAGCACCGTATCTCCGGAAGCGGCGATGCTGACGGCATCCTGAATGGTCGCAATACTGTCCGGAACCGTCCAGACGGCCGCATTCAGAAATGCGGCTGCCATAGAACAAAAGATCAGAACGGATTTAAGTTTTACCATGGATGCTTCAATGTTGATCATTAGCCCGGGAGCGGCTAATTGGAAATTTCCACATGTCCGAAGATTGCATTCATCTCAAACGTGACAGAACGCATGAATGAAGCGTCTGCCGACTTAAGCCGTTTATCTTCCACTTTTCCGAAAACGGGACCTCCCGCACGGGTGATATTCCAGTTCACTGGCACGAAGATCCGGATATTGCCGAAAATAGCCGATGCTTCAAAATATGCGTTTTCCCTTGGATCGGATTGACGGAGATCGATCTCAAGGTTTCCGAAGACTGCGGTTGCGTGACCCCCGGAAAGCTGTTTGTCATTGATGACCTCGTGCTGGGCGTGAAAGAGCGTGTTGATATTGAAGACGTGGTCTTCTCCGGTCTCGTGAACGGTCCCGTCCCCGCAGGGTGCTGAGTTCCGTCTCTTTCGGGGCCAGACCATCACGCCTACCATGACCAGCATCGCCGGCCATATCAGATCGCTGATATCGTAAACCCCATGGGTGTGAAGCAGGAAGAGAATGCCGATAAACACAAGGAAAACGCCGCCCGGCCAGGATCCGCCCGGAGCGAAGATCGTAATGAATCCCAGTAGGACCAGGATCAGAGGCCACCAATCTAAAAAGAGGTCGTCAATATCCCACCATCCGACATTGTTACCCAGGGCAACCACGCCGAAACAAATGAAAACGACTGCAAGAACGATACGAAAAATATTATTGCGACCCGGTTGTTTTTCCATCTTTTACCTCCTTAACGGTTTGAATGAAATACCGGTGAATGCGCGTGTCATGCGTCAATTCGGGGTGAAAGGTCGCCCCCAAATGCATGCCGGACCCAATCAGGACCGGTGCGTTTTCATGCACGCTGAGCACCGTTACGTTTCCCCCGACAGACAAAACGAGAGGGGCCCTGATAAACACGGCGTGAAAAGGAACGCCCCTGTCAAATTCCAGCGAAATATCCGAAACAAAGGAATCTTTCTGCGAGCCGTAAGCATTGCGTGAAATGTTCACATCGATCAGACCGAGCTGACGAACGCGCGGATCCGTGACGCCGCCGCCGATCAGGATCAGCCCCGCACAGGTGCCGAAAACCGGCTTATGCTGAGCAAAAGCAAGAATGTCATCATGGGTGATGCGAAAACCAAGGACTTTTGTCATGGTCGTCGATTCCCCGCCCGGGATGATAAGGCCGTCCAATCCGTCAAGCTGTTCGCGGTATTTCACGATCTCCGATTCGCCGCCCGCCAAAACGATCATTTCGGCATGACGCGCATAGGCACCCTGAATACCCAAAACACCGATACGTGGTTTTGTCATCGAAGGGTAACTCCTACCAGCCGCGTTTTGCCATTTTTTCACTGTCATCGAGTCCTGCGGCCGAAATGCCGGACATGGCATCCTTCAGGCCCTTGGACACTTCGGCAAGAACCGATGGATCATTATAGTGTGTCACTGCCCTGACGATAGCTTCGGCGCGCTGTTTGGGGTCATCGGACTTGAATATTCCCGACCCGACAAAGACCGCTTCCGCGCCGAGCTGCATCATAAGAGAGGCGTCAGCGGGCGTGGCGATACCGCCTGCGGCAAAATTCGGAACGGGCAGTTTGCCATTCTTTGCGATCCATTCAACAAGGGCGAAGGGAGCGCCGAGATTTTTAGCTTCCGCCATGAGCTCGCTTTGGTCCAGTATCGTGAGCCGCCGGATCTCGCCTACGACCTTACGCATATGACGGACGGCTTCCACGATGTCGCCGGTTCCGGGTTCGCCTTTTGTCCGGATCATTGCCGCACCCTCTCCGATCCGGCGGAGGGCTTCACCGAGATTGCGGCATCCGCAGACAAAAGGAACATGGAAATCCTGTTTCCAGATATGATTTTCCTCGTCAGCCGGGGTGAGGACCTCGGATTCGTCAATAAAATCCACGCCGATCTCCTGCAGGATCTGCGCTTCGGCAAAGTGGCCGATGCGGCATTTTGCCATAACGGGAATGGAAACCGCTTCTTTTATTTTAAGGATCATTTCGGGATTGCTCATGCGGGCAATGCCGCCGAAGGCACGGATATCCGCAGGAATGCGTTCCAGGGCCATGACGGACGAAGCGCCGGCATCTTCGGCGATCTTCGCCTGCTCCACATTGGTCACATCCATGATAACGCCGCCCTTAAGCATTTCAGCCAATCCGACCTTTACCTCATAGGTGCCTTTTTTCATTTCGTTTTATCTCCGTTTAAGTTTTTTACATATTCTTTTATGCTTTCGATCAGACTTCCCGGTGTGCTGGCGCCCGCGGTAATTCCCAGCGATGCGCAATCGCGGAACCAGTCCGGATCGATATCCCCGACCCCGGCAACCATATGGCTGTTCCTGTTGAGCGACCGTGCAACGGCAAACAGGCGTTTGGAATTCGCCGAATGAGGATCCCCGATAACAAGAACGCAATCGTTGTGTTTTGCCAGTGCGTGGATCTCTTCCTGATTCCTCCGGGTCGGTTCACATATCGTATTAATGATACGGCAATCGCGCGACGTTGTCAATATGCCCGGCAGTATTTTCAATACCCTGTCCAGGCGCTGAGTGCTTTGAACGACGACACCCGTGCGTGATTTCAGCGTACAGGCCTTCAGGTCGGAAAGCGCAGAGACGATGCAATAATCCCGCAGACGGGAAACGATCCCCAGCACCTCATCGTGCTCTTTATCCCCGATCACAATGATCTGCCGGCCTTCGTTCTCAAGTTCCATTGCGCGGCGGTGTATTTCATTTACCAGAGGGCAGGTCCCGTCAAGAATATGCAGTCCCAGCGCCTCCGCCTTGCGGATCAGTTCCGCATCGGTTCCATGGGCACGAAGCAGAAGGGGCATTTCCCCGACGTCTTCAAGGCGGTCCACATACACCAACCCGCGCGCCTTAAGCTTGTCCACAACGACCTTGTTGTGGACCAAATCACCCAGCACAGCGACCCTGCCGTAGGTATCCAGGGCGGCATTCGCCATGTCCACGGCATTTTTTACGCCGGAACAGAAGCCGCAATGTTCGGCGATCTCAATTTTCATTGAAGGTTTTCCTCACGTGTTCGACCATCGCCTCGACGACCTCGGGGTATAATTCGTTCAGAGGGAGTACGCTGACGATCCCGCTTGCATGTTCGTGCCCACCCCCGCCGAAACGGCGCGCGATCCCGTTTGTGGAGACCGCCCCTTTCGAACGGAAATTGATACGCGTTGAGCCGTCTAAACGTTCCTTGAACATGATGCTTACTTCCACGCCCGAGATCATGCGCAGGAAATCGGTAATGCCGTCCGTATCCATGTCGTCGGCATCGTTGTCGTGGAGCATCTGCCGGGTGATCACGAACCAGACAACGCGCTTGTCTTCCGAAAAATGGATGTTCTGCAAAACGGAAGAAAAAAGCTGAATGCCGCTGCGGGAAATATTTCCGAACAACTTGCAATAGATGCCATAAACATCAATGCCGTATTGCATCAGTTCCGATGCGATCCGGTGGGATCGCGCCGTGGTATTGCCGTAACGAAAATTTCCCGTGTCGCCCGCAATGGCGATATACAGATCGGTCGCGATATCCCGGTCCATAAGGTCCGGATGCGTGTTCATGATGAATTCATAGATCAGCTTCCCCACCGAGCAGTCTCCGGAATTCACGATCTCCTGAAGGTATAGGGGATTGTTCTCTTTGGGATGGTGGTCGATAGCAACGACAGGGCGTTTGGCGGCAAGCGCATCCTGGCCGAGCTGGCCGATACGCGCAAAAGACCCCGCATCCAGAACGATCAGTATGTCGGCGCGGGCAAGCAGGGGCTGATGTTTCGACGGCACATATCTCCGGCAAAGACGTTTTGGGTCCATAAATGTCAGGTTGCCGGGCGTGGGAGATATATTGAGAATATGGACTTCTTTTCCGAGCTTATTCAGCACGCGATAAAGCGCCAGCTCCGATCCGATGCCGTCGGCATCCGGATTCTGATGAGTCGTTATAACAAAGGATGAGGCGAAGCGGATCCGCTGTTCAAGTTCTTTCCACTGTTGAAGTATTTCCGCGTCAGGTGTTATCATTACAATCTCCCAAATAGCGTGCATTTTACGAATATATCGCCGGAAATGAAAACGAAAAAGGAAAAAGCTTGGCGTGCCCAAAGGGTAAAATTCAAGGGCCCGGAAACCGAAAACAGTCCCCCAAAAAAGCCGGAAAGTGAGGACAATAAAAAAAGCGGGAACAGGCGTTTCCGCTTTTTTATGGGAGAGCATCATCTGCCGGCTTGATTTATCCGATGAGCTCTTTCATATCCGAATCCACGTCGCCGATGCCCGAAATGCCGAAATTCTCCACCAGAACCTTAACAACGGCGGGGGAAAGAAACGCGGGCAGGGTCGGCCCTAGATGAATGTTCTTAACGCCAAGGGAAAGCAAGGCGAGAAGAACGATGACCGCCTTCTGCTCATACCACGCAATATTGTATGCGATCGGCAGATCGTTGATGTCGTTCAGTCCGAAGACCTCTTTAAGTTTGAGCGCGATCACGGCCAGAGAATAGGAATCGTTGCACTGTCCTGCGTCCAGAACGCGCGGGATGCCGGCGATGTCGCCCAGAGGCAGTTTGTTGTAGCGGTATTTCGCACACCCTGCCGTCAGGATCACGACATCCTTCGGCAATTTTTCGGCAAATTCCGTATAGTAAGCGCGGTCCTTCATCCGCCCGTCGCAGCCCGCCATGACAACGAATTTCCGGATAGCGCCGGATTTTACGGCATCCACAACCTTGTCGGCCAGGGCCAGGACCTGATTGTGCGCAAAACCGCCCACGATCTCACCCCGTTCGATCTCTTTGGGGGCGGGGCAGCGTTTTGCGTGTTCAATGATAGCGGAAAAATCTTTCGGCTTGCCGTTCACGCGGTCCGGAATGTGCGTACAGCCGCTGAAGCCGGACGAACCGGTGGTATAGATCCGGTCTTTGTAAGAGGTCTTGGGCGGAACAATGCAGTTCGTTGTGAACAGTACGGGCCCGTTGAAGGATTCGAACTCTTCTTTTTGCTTCCACCAGGAATTGCCGTAGTTGCCGACAAAATGCTCATACTTTTTAAAGGCGGGATAGTAGTTCGCCGGCAGCATCTCGCTGTGAGTGTAAACGTCAACCCCGGTTCCCTGTGTCTGTTCAAGCAGTTCCTCCATGTCCTTCAGGTCATGTCCGCTGATAAGGATCGCAGGATTCCCGCGGACGCCGATATTGACCCGGGTGATCTCGGGGGCGCCGTAGCTTTCGGTATTCGCCTTGTCCAGCAAGGCCATGACGGACACGCCGTTGCTGCCGCATTCCAGCACCAGCCGCACCAGGTCGTCGAGCTCGGGCGCCGGATCGAGCGTAGCGCTCAGCGCGCGGTGCATGAAGGCAAAGACCCCGTCGTTCTTGTATCCGAGATTGTAGGCGTGTTCCGCATAGGCGGCCATGCCCTTAAGTCCGTAAACAACAAGCTCTTTCAGCGAGCGGATATCTTCGTTCTCTTCTTTTAATATTCCCACGGAAAGGCTTTTCAGGATCAAGCCGGCATCCTGATCCGCACGCCACACGGTGTTTTCGGGAAGCGTCCCGGGCAGTTCAACCCCGTTCTCGCGCAATTCGCGGACCACGAAATCACGCACAGAAAACCCTTCCTTTACTTTTGAAAGGATCTTGTCCCCGTCAAAATTCGCATTTGTGATCGTGGTGAACAGGGCTTCAAAAACAAATTTATCCGCTTTTTCCAGGATCAGGCCCTTTTCCCGGCCGAGATGGGCGAGAAAGGAGACCCCCTTAACGACAAAGATCAGAAGATCCTGAAGATTCGACACCTCATCGGTCTTGCCGCAAACGCCGACGGCGGTACAGCCCGTTCCTTTTGCGGTTTCCTGGCACTGATAACAGAACATACTCATGGTTCGCTCCTTTGTTTTCTGCATGGCGGAAGGCCGGCAGGTTAAATTATTATCGCAATATAAAGGATAAGTATTATATTTGTCTGTAACATATGTTACCGCAACGGTTCTTTTTTGGAGGAAATGTGACAACCTATGAACTGCTTGCACGGAACGACCTGTTCCGGGGGCTGGAAGGCCCCGAGGTCCGCGCACTGCTTGAGGAAATCAGCTATCAGCGGAACAGTTATCAAAAAGGGGACACGATCGTCCGCGACGGCGAGCCGGTGACGGGCCAGTATGTTCTGTTGCGGGGAAGCGTTCGCGGCGAAATGGTCAACTATTCGGGAAAGGTCATCAAGATCGAAGATGTTGAAGGGAACCAGCTTTTGGCGCCCGCCTTCCTTTTCGGGCAGGACACCTGCTACCCGGTCGACGTGATCGCGAACCGGGAATCGGAATGCATCTATTTCAACAAAAATTCTTTTATCCGCCTGCTGCAAATGAACAAAACGGTCCTGACAAACCATCTGAACATCATGAGCGGACGCGCCCAGTTCCTTTCCGAAAAGATCAAGTTCCTTTCTTTTCAGACGATCAAAGGAAAAATCGCCCACTATCTGCTCAAGCAGTCGCAGAGAAAAAACACGCTTACGGTCGAACTGCCCTACTCGCACGAAAAATTAGCGGACCTCTTTGGCGTAACCCGACCCTCGCTGACCCGGGAGTTGCGGGAGTTGGATAAGGAAAAGATCATCAGCGCCCGGGGGCGGAATATTCGGATCTTGGATAAAACCCGCCTTTCCCGCTATGTTCAGTAGAAATTTTCCACGGTAAAATTCGCGACAAAAAAGACCCCGGAAAAAGCGAATGTGATGCCCGTCACACCCCCGGATATGCGCTGTGATTTTGTCGAAAATGCGGTTAAATTTTCGCATGGAAAACGAAACGACCTACCGCCCCGCATTCGGTTCCTACCTCGAACTGTTCGAGCCCCGCGAACCCTATGTGCCGGAACTTCGCCTCCAGCATGCCTGGAAACGTACGCTGTGGAAAACACCGCGGCTGTCCGAAGAGGGAGAGGACATACGCATTCTTTGCCCGGGCCGCCACAACAACAGCGACGGTCCCGATTTTATCGGCGCACGGGTTCTGCTCGGGGGGAAATTGCTCCACGGCGACATCGAGGTGCACCATCATGCCGTGGACTGGTATGCCCACGGACATCATCGCGACGAACGCTATGACGCCTGTGTCCTGCATGTGGTATTTCATCCCGCGAAAGGAAGGTCGCGGTCGCGCTGCAAATGCGGACGCGCCATTCCCGTCTGCCATATTCCCCTGGAAGAAGCGCTTGAGGTCGCGCCGGGATCGTCCTGTGCCGTTTTCCGCGCGGAAAAGGAAAGCTATTTTGCCGTTCTTAATGAGAACGGATGGAAACGGGTGGATGCAAAGGTCCGTTATTTTTATGAGAACCGCCGGCGTTTCCCCTGGGATGTGATGCTGTACTGGGGTGTATTCAAGGCCTGCGGATACCGCTATAACGAAGCGAACATGGTGGCGCTGTTCATGCGCTTTCCCTGGGAAGATTACTGTTATGAACGCATGGCCCCGGAAAACATATCGCCGCTGCTGCAGTCGTTGGCGGGGTTTGATGGAAATGTGGAAGCAAAGGATACGATACGCTGGACCCGTTCCCGGACCCGGCCGGCCCATTTTCCCGAAGCAAGGGCGGCCTGGCTGGGCGCGCTTCTGACACGCAACTACGGGCGGCAGGTTTCCCTTGATCTTTACCGTATTTTATGGGAGTGCGGAACGGTCAGCGACGTGAGGGACCGCTTTTTCAACATGGAAGGAATGCTTCTCCCCGCGCACTACGATCCCCAT
>CALMFL010000309.1 GCA_937862595.1 uncultured Fidelibacterota bacterium | reverse complement strand
ATGTCGTCGACATGCCCGGTGCGAAACAATCCGTTGTCAACGTGGGATACCTCGCGATGGACCGCGCGGACAAGGACCTTTATCCGGCAAATGTGATGAACTACAAGCTGGGCGGATCCTTCTCGGGCAAGCTGAACCTTGTCCTGCGGGAAGAGAAAGGCTACACCTACGGCGCCTTCTCGGGTTTTGACGGATCAAAGATCAAAGGGCCTTTCAGCGTATCCTCCAGCGTGCGTTCAAGCGCCACGCTCGAATCGCTTGAGATCATCCGCGACCTGGTTTCGGAATACCGCAAGGGGATCAGCGAAGAAGAACTGGCCTTTACCCAGAACGCCATTCTCAAATCCAATACGCGGAAGTTCGAGACCATCTCGAACCTGATGGAAATGCTCTGGCTGATCGACTACTACGGAAAGCCCGCCGATTACATCCGGCAGAACGAAAAGGTCGTCAAGGAGATGACCCTGGAAAGCCACCGGACGCTTGCCGAAAAATACCTGCATCCGGATAAAATGATCTACCTCGTCGTCGGAGATGCCGCCAGCCAGATGCCCCAGCTGGAAAAGCTCGGATTCGGGAAGCCGGTCCTTCTGGAATTATGATCAATGCAGGAATTCAAAAAAGGCGGCTTTGCCGCCTTTTTTGTTGATATGGAACATTGGAAGCGTTGGGAAAATGCATGTAGGGAACAGGCATGCCTGTTCCCTACACGCATACTAAATAAAATTCCGCTGACCGGTCTTCTTATCTTCCCAACATCCCAACTTCCTAACTTCCTATTTTCCCAACTTCCTGACTTTCCAAGAAGTAGCCCTTGACTTTCGTTAAAATTATTTTTACAATGTGCTGAAGTTAGGGGCGCTGCGGGATACACCCGCCGGCTGAGAAGAACCCTTGAACCTGATCCGGATAATACCGGCGGAGGAAAACATGAAACGCTTCCCCTTTTTCTTTCTGGCGATTTTCGCCTTTTTTGCTCCCGCCGCGGGGCAAACCACCCTTTTGGGTACCGTTGTCAATGCCGAGACCGGCAGTCCGGTCCCTGCCGTCAGCGTGGAAAACACGCGGAATCACAGCGGAACCTATACCGACCGGAACGGACACTTCGTCCTGCGCGCCGCAACGCTCCCGGTCCCGGTCACCCTGTCCCACATCGGCTATGCCACGCAGCACATCCTGCTGGACAGCAGCGGCCTGACGCTGTCCCTGACGCCCATCGTATTGAACGCCGAGGAGGTGCTGGTCACCGGGAACCGCGCGATCAAGGGCAAAACCCCCATTGCCTTCACCACGCTTGAAAAAGAAGATATCGATCTGCTTTACCACCAGCAGGACGTCCCGCTGGTGCTGGAAATGGAACCCGGTGTCTACGCCTATTCCGATGCGGGGAACGGCAGCGGATATTCCTACCTGAACATCCGGGGCTTCACCCAGGACCGGATCGGCGTCATGTACAACGGCATTCCGCTGAACGACCCCGAAGCGCATGCGGTGTACTGGGTCGATCACGGGGACGTTCTGAACGGCGCCTCGACCGTACAGGTCCAGCGGGGGATCGGGAATTCCCTGGCCTCGGGATCCTTCGGAGGGAGCGTGAACATTGAGAGCGATATTTCACAGCTCGAGCCGGGGATCCGGCTGACGCTGGGGACCGGAAATTATATCGACGGAAATGCCTTGAATGCGCCCGGGAACAAGCGATCCCTTTCCTATGCGGGCAAACTGCTGCCCGAACAGGGGGTGTCCCTTGTCCTGCGGTTTTCGGAGCTGGACAGCGACGGCTACCGGATCGGCAGCGGAACGGAACAGCAGTCCTTTCACGCCGGCCTGCAGTGGGTTCAGCCGACCCATATGACCCGCGCGGAATATCTCCGGGGGCATGAGGCGACCCGGTTTTCCTGGGACGGCGTCAGTCCGCAATACGGCTACGACCTGAACGATCCCGATGCGCGGCGCTACAATTATTACGCCGATACGAGCCTCCAGGGCGGTTATTCCGACATTAACCGGGATGTGTTCACCCAGTCGCTGGCCCTCCTGAGCCATACCCGGCTGCTGACGGAACGGATCAAGCTCTTTGCCACGGTCTATCAGGTGGACGGCATCGGGTATTACCAGCAGTTCAAGGGCGGCTCGGATATCAGCGAATACAACCTCGCTTCCATGCTGAGCGACACGACTACCGCGGACCTGATCTGCCGCAAGTGGCTGGACAACCGCTATACCGGCGGCGTCTATCATGCCAGCTACAGTTCCCCGGGGTCCGTGCTCACGGCCGGCGGCGATCTGCGCTTCTATAATTCCTCGCATTACGGGGAGGTCGTGTACGTGGAAGATCACGGCTATCCGGACGCGAACCATCGCTTTTACGAAAATACGACCCGAAAATCCACGGTCTCATTCTATGTCCAGGATATTGTCACGGTCCGGGACCGCCTGTATATCCAGGGGGATCTGCGCTTTCTTTCCCACCGTTATGAGGTCCGGCAAAATGCGGTCGGCGCCTTTACGGATCCGGTCCATTTTATCGTTCCCTACCGTTTTCTGGACGTCCATGTGGGGCTGAGATACCATGTCACCCCGGCCATATCCTCTTTCATTCACCTGTCGACCTCAAAGCGCGAACCCTCGAGCAACGATCTCTACGACGACAGCGACGCCTCGGTCATTCCGGCGGTCGCCGATCCCTACGGCGGCAACGTGACCGACCCGCTGATCCGGCACGAATCCCTGACGGACCTGGAATGGGGGCTGGATTACCGGAAGGGGGGGGCGAGCGTTCAGCTGAACGCCTACCGCATGGATTTCAGGAATGAGCTCATCCCGGTCTATTACCGTTACCGCGACACGGATGACGTCCTGCGCGGAAATGCGCCCAGAACGCTTCACCAGGGCCTTGAATTAAGCGCAGCGGTTCCCGTTCGCGCATTTGACGTTCGTGCCAACCTGAGCCTCTCAGACAACCATTTCGTCGAATTCACCGCCGATTCCCTCGGCTGGGGCGGATTCGGCGGCATCGCCGACTATGCGGGCAAGACCATCCCGGCATTTCCCGCACTGCAGGTGAAGCTCCGCCTTGCTTACAAACACGAAGGGTTTCAGCCCTGGCTCACCTTTCGCCATATCGGGAAACAATATATCGATTTCATGAACACCGAGGCATCCGCCATCCGGCCTTACAGCGTCGCCGATCTGGGCATCCGCGTGCCCTTTAACGCTCTGGGCATGCGGCATATCCTGGACGTACGGATCAACAACCTCTTCAATACCCTCTACGAGACCTTCGGCTACAGCTATTACAACAGCCCGGACGAGCGCATCGACAGCTACTGGCCTGCCGCCACCCGCAGCTTCTATCTGTCCTGGAGCTTGTTGCTTGGCCTCTGACCTTATCCGCGAAGGCCACGAAATATTTCAGGGCCGAACTGGATTGTCATCCTGAGCGGAGCCCTCTGAAAGAGGGCGCAGTCGAAGGATCTCTTCTTTTGCACGACAATGCTTTGTTCCTGTCGGAAATGTAAATGCACGTTCTGCAATAGAGGAGATCCCTCGACCCCGATAAATCGGGGCTCGGGATGACAGCATTATTTTATGTTAATTCATGAAAATCCCCCGCTTTGCGGGGTAGGCTGTGAAATTCGTGGACGACATTCATGGCATTTGTGGATGGAAATTAACTGTCAATCTTTCCATGAATATAGACAACAAACTCCCCCTTCTGCGAATGCTCGTCAAAAAAAGCGATCGCCCCGGAAACGGTCCCCCGGAAAACGGTTTCATGCAGTTTGGTCAGTTCGCGGCCGAGCAGGATCTCGCGGTCGCCGAAATATTCCAGGATCTCGGCAAGGAATTTCATGATGCGGTGGGTCGATTCGTAAAAGACCACCCCGCAATCCATATCCGCCAGGAATTTCAGGCGCGTCTGACGGCCCTTTTTATGGGGCAGGAAGCCCTCGAAGTAAAAATGCTGGTTCGGGATATGCGAAACGGAGAGCAGCGCCGTGGCGGCGGTCACTCCGGGGATGGGCACGACCGCAAATCCGGCTTTCACAACTTCGGAGACCAGGAAATATCCCGGATCGCTGATGCCCGGCGTGCCAGCATCCGAGACGAGTGCCAGGGTTTTCCCGGACCGCAGGTGTTCCATAACCGGGGCGATGGTCCTGGCTTCCTGATTTTTGTAATGGGGGAGCAGCGGCTTTTTCGGAATATCGTAACGTGCGAGCAGAATGCCGGTGACGCGCGTGTCCTCGCAGATAATGATATCCGCGTCTTTCAGGACCTGCACCGCCCGGAGGGTGATGTCCTCCAGGTTCCCGATGGGCGTGGCGACGACGTAAAAGGTTGATGGCTTGATTTTCATTTTAGTAACGATAAATGATTAACGATGAACGCACTGGGCACTGGGCACTGAGCACTGGGCACTGGGCACTGAGCGCTGAGCACTGAGCGCTGAGCACTGAGCGCTGAGCACTGAGCGCTGAGAATCGGAGAAATGGAGAGGAGGAGTTTAACCTTGAACTCATATCTCATAACTCATAACTCATAACTCATAACTCATAACTCATAACTCATAACTCATAACTCATA
>CALMFL010000308.1 GCA_937862595.1 uncultured Fidelibacterota bacterium | reverse complement strand
CAATCCCCCGAATACGATGAACAGCAGGATCACCCATTGATGACCCGTGAGGGAGCCAAGGTCCGGAAAAAAATAATACAGGAGCGGGATCAGGGCGGTGCAGAGATGGATCAATTGGCGGCGGAGTTCCTGTCGTGTCAGCATAGGTCCCGCTATTCCGTTTCGTTGTAGCGGCTGACGACCAGGTCGATCGGCTGGGGTATGGAAAGGACCGTGGTGCCGGGCACGGACTGATAGATCACCGTGTTCGGCAAGAGGTCATCACGGTCGCGGTAGCTGACGGTCCCGATACGCAGTCCGGCGTCGTTGATGATCTTATGGGCATCCTGCAGGCTCATGTTCACGACCGTGGGAACGGTCCAGTTGCTGAGCCCGAGGCTGATCCTGACCTGTGTTTTGGATCCCGGCCGGACAAGTTCGCCGGCTTCGATGGACTGCCAGAAGATGACTTCGCGGGGCATGTCCGAAAATCCGTAGGAAACGGAATCGATCCCGAGATTATTCCCTTCAAGCAGGATCTCGGCGCTGCGCAGGGTCTTGCCGCGCAATTCCGGGAAGGCCACATTTTCCAGGGGAATGCTGACGTCAAGGTACACACGGCGTCCGAGCTTTACCCGGGAACCGGGCCGCGGCATCTGTCCGACCACGCGGAAGGGTTCGATATCGTCACGGGCAATGGACTTTCCCCGGACCGGCGTGAATTTTTCCAGCAAAAGCAGGTGGCGCGCATCTTCCCAGCTGAGTCCCTGAACGTCCAGCAGAATGCGTTCCTGGCCGTGACGGGTGAAACCGGGCATGAGCGCAAAATTGAAAAGGAGGGCGAGGATCGCGGACAAGACGCCCAGGGTCACCAGAAAAACAAAAAGATCCCGGATCCGCCGTTTCGCGGGGCGGGTCTTCTTCGGGTTCCGGGTATTCTCGATCAGGACCCTGATCTTTTCTTTCTTACGGTTCATGGCTGCAATTTAATACTTTCTTTCTTCAATGCAAATACCCATCGCAGAATTAACGGAATGCGGGATCCGGAAATGCCTTCCCGTTTCATTGCCGCTTCAGGTGACGGACAAGTACTAAAATAATCAAGGTCAAATTTTCCGGTAGGTTGATCCCAGGACCCGCGCGATGGCTTCGGCCCTTCCTTCGGTGTAAAAATGCACGCCCGGCACGCCTGCGGCCAGCAGGTCGCGGACCTGTCTGATACAAAAATCGACGCCCGCAGTTCTTACCTCTTCCGGCGTTTGGGCGCGGCTGACCGCCGTGACAAGCTCTTCCGGAAGATCGACGTGAAAGGTTTGCGGCAGCAGATCGATGTCGCCTTTCCGGCGCACGGGCTTAATCCCGGGAATGATCGGGACCGTGATCCCCGCCTTGCGGCAAAGATCGGTAAAACGGAAAAAATGCTCGTTGACGAAAAACATCTGGGTGACGATGTAATGCGCCCCGGCATCCACCTTTTGCCGGAGCATGGCGATATCCTGTTCGAGGTTCGGTGACTCGGCATGCTTTTCAGGATAGCCCGCGACCCCCACGCAAAACCGGGCCGGGACCGGGTCCCGCAGCGTTTGATCAAGGTATTTGCCCTTGCCGATATCGGCGATCTGGCGGACCAGTCCGTCCGTATGCTCATAGCCGTCCCGGGTCGCGACAAAGCGCCGTTCCCCGCGCGGCGGGTCGCCGCGGAGGGCGAACACATTGTCGATACCCAAAAAATTCAGCTCGACCAACTGGTCCTCCAGCTGTTCGCGGGTCTGCCCGCCGCAGATCAGGTGCGGAATGACCGGGATGCCGTAGCGATACTGGATCGCCGCGGAAAGCGCAAGGGTCCCGGGGCGCTTCCGCACGGTCCGGCGCTCCACCAGTCCGTCGGGCCGGTCCACATAGACCACCTCCTGCTGATGGTTGGTAATATTGATATAGGCCGGCCGGTAGGGCAGAAGCGTTTCAATGGCCGCATTGATCCCGTCAAGGGTGTGTCCCTTCAGCGGCGGCAGCAGTTCGAAGGTGAACAGCGGATGTTTCGCGTTCGCCAGAATATCGGTAACTTTCACTTGTCAGTCCCTTTTCAGCTTACGGTTCATTTTCATCATTCGTCCCGATCTTCCAGTCCAGGGTGCTTCGCAGCGTTTCCGGCGGGACGCCCTTTTCTTTCGCATAGTGTTCAAGCTGGTCCTGCCCCAGGGATCCCAGGGCAAAATATCTGACGCCCTCTCCGGCGAAGTAATAGCCGCAGACCGAGGCCGCGGGGTTCATGGCAAAATGCTCGGTCAGCGCAATGCCGGTGGCCGCCTCCGCATCCAGCAGGGAAAAGATCGTCTGCTTTTCGGCGTGGTCCGGAGCGGAAGGATACCCCGGCGCGGGACGGATGGAGGGTGCCGTTCCCCAGCCCCAGATGTCCTGTGCCATGCGTTCGTGCAGGCGGGCGCTCAGCGCTTCCGCAAGACGGTCGGCCAGCATGCCGACGAGCAGGGATCCGTAATCGTCGCCCCGGTCCCGGAATGCGGCCGCCAGTTCCGCGGTCCCCATGCCGGCCGTGACCGCAAAAAGACCGATCGCGTCCGTGGGCGCGCCCCGGCCTTCCATAACGAAATCCGCCAGCGACAGGGCGGTCTCGCCCTGCGGGCAGTCCTGCCGGCGCAGAAAATACAGGGTTTGGATCGCCGTTTTCCCTTCGGGGTCGAACACGACCACCTTCTCTCCGGAGGCATATGCGGGAAACACGCCCGCGACGGCGCGCAGGGAAGTTGAGAACACCTTGCGGACCTCCGGGTCCTTTAAAAGGTTTTTCGCATCCGACTCGATCCGGCGGGCTTCGTCCGTTCCGGGCGAGACCCTCCAGACCTTGACCAGCATGCGCCAGTTGATGCGGGGGATCAGTTCCTCAAGTGTGAGGTCGCCGAACACCTTTACGCCGAAAAAGGCGGGACGCGGAGCGGGGGCGAATTTTATGAACCGCCGGGCGCGCGCGCTTTCCAGGTCGAGAAGGTCCCGGGGCTTGGAAGGCTTTTCGGCCGCCAGGTTTTGATAGTGTTCCGTGATGCTCTGAAGATAAGCATGCCGTTGTTTCGAGACCAGTTTCAGCGCGGCCGAGACCGAGTGCGAGGCGTCGGGCGAGTGCACGACCCTCCCCGGATAAAGGGGCGCCAGCCTGAGCGCGGTATGCAGATCCGACGTGGTCGCGCCGCCGATCAGCAGAGGGATGTCCAACCCCTGCTCTGCGAACAGGTTGCAGATCTCCGCCATCTCCCCCAGCGAAGGCGTGATCAGTCCGCTCAGGCCGACCAGGTCCGCCCGGGCTTCGACGGCCGTTCTCAGAACGATCTCCGCGGGCACCATGACCCCGAGATCGATCACCTTGAAATGATTGCAGCGCAGGACCAGGGAAACAATATTCTTTCCGATGTCGTGCACGTCCCCCTTCACGGTCGCGAGCACAATGGTCCCCGTGGTGCGCGTGACCGAAGCATTGCCCGCTTCCAGGCGCGGCTGCAGGATATCGACGGCTTTTTTCATGATCCGCGCACTGCGGACGACCTGGGGAAGGAACATTTTTCCCTCGCCGAAACGTTCGCCGACTGTGGACATTCCGGTCATCAGGGGTCCTTCGATCAGCGCCACGGCCTCGTCGTTCTGCGCTTCATTCAGGTCGGATTCCAGCCAGGCATCGTCCCCGCGGACGACGGCCTCGCTCAGCCGTTCGTGCACCGGCAGGGACCGCCAGGCGTCTTTTTGCTCTTTTTTTCCCGTCCCTTCTTCTTCGGACTCTGCGGCATAGCTCATCGCCAAATCGATCAGCGCATTGCGCGCGGCGGGGGCATCGCCCTTTTCCAGAAGCAGGGCTTCCCGGATGACCGCTGCGGCCTCCGGTGCTACGGATGCGGGTGAGAACTCGGACGCGGGGTCCACGATCGCCATGTCAAGTCCGGCCGCGACCGCCAGGTCAAGGAAAACCGCGTGGATCGCGCGGCGCAGGGCGTTGTTGCCGCGGAAGGCAAAGGACAGATTGCTCAGGCCGCCGCTGGTCTTTACGAGCGGGAAACGCTCTTTGATCCAGGAGACGGCGCGGATAAAATCGCGGGCGTAGGCATCGTGTTCGTCGATCCCGGTCGCGATGGACAGGATATTGGGGTCGAAAATAATGGCGGCGGGATCGAGGGTTCCGGACTCCGTCAGCAGACGGTAAGAGCGCTCCGCGACGGCGCATTTCCGTTCAAAGGTGTCCGCCTGTCCCTGCTCGTCGAAGAGCATCACGATCGCGGCGGCGCCCAGGGCGTTGATGAAGCGGGCGCGCTCAAGGAATATCCCCTCCCCTTCTTTCAGACTGATGGAATTCACGATCCCCCTGCCCTGAAGTTCGGGCAGCGCCGCTTCGATGACCGGCCAGGAAGAGGAATCCACCATCACGGGCACGGAGGCGATCCCGGGATCCGCGGCGGCCAGGCGCAAAAAGCGGACCATCGCGGCGGACGCGTCGATCAGGGGGTCGTCCATGCAGATATCGATGATCTGGGCGCCCTGATCGACCTGCACGCGGGCGAGCGAAAGGGCCCGGTCGTATTTTTCTTCTTTGATGAGCCGTGCGAATTTCCGCGAACCCGC